>NZ_JBHXAY010000019.1:0-86118 GCF_042728775.1 Nocardia sp. NPDC060259 | reverse complement strand
CAGAGCGACTCTGCCGCCGGAGGCGTTTTCGTGCGGACCAACCCCGGTCGTGCCGACCCGTCAGAACAGGGTGAGTGTTCCGGACGGCACTGCCGGCTCGACCGGCTTCCCCGTGGTCCGCGGTCTGGTGGTTTCGGCTTGCGCCGGGCGGGCTGCGGCCTCGCGTGCGGCCTCGCCTGCCAGTGTGTCGGCTTGTTCGTTGAAGTAGTTGCCCACGTGCCCGCGGACCCAGCGGAAGCGAACCGGTCCTTCGCGCCTGGTGATGGCCCGGTCGATCTGCTTGATGATGTCGACGTTCTTCACCGCGCCGCCGGTGGAGGTGCGCCAGCCGTTGCGCCGCCAGCTGCCGATCCACTCGGAGGCGCACTTGATGGCGTACTGGGAATCGCTCTCGATGAGCATCGGCTCAGCGCCGGGGTGGGCGAGGATGGCTTCCAAGACCGCGCGCAGTTCGGCGATCTGGTTGGTACCGCTGACCGCTCCCCCGCTGTCGGCGGGACCCTGGTGATTCACCCAGGCCCAGCCGATGGCACCACCGGGATTGCGCAGGCAGGACCCGTCGGTGCTCACGATGATCATGACCGCCACCCTAGGCGATGCGGCCGACAAGATCGGTACCGTGGAATGCCTCTATCTCCCTTCGCAACCGCGACTCCGTACGGCGCAGTGCCGATCTCGCGGCCGCGTCTACGAGGCCATGGCACAGGCGGCCGAACACACCGCGTGGTGGTGGATAGTCGGCTTCGGAGGTCAGCACCGACCGTTCGTAGCCGAGTGGGTCGAACCGTAGTGTCACGGTTCCGTATACCCGCCCACGCAGGGTATACCCGATCACCGCATTGCGCCGGTATTCGGTGATCTCGCAGGTGGATCGGAGCGGGATCACCCCGAACAGGCGGATTTTCATCGCGAAGGCGGCGCCGAGACCCCGGTCGGGTTCGCCCGCGGGCTCGATGCCGGTGACGCCGGACATCCAGTGTGCGATGAAGCGGAAGTTCTCGGCGTAGGCGAAGGCGACGTCGACCGGTGCGCCGACGTCGCACGCATACTTGATGTGGCCCATCGGCCCTCCCTGATCACGGATGGCCTCAAAATTACTACAAATTTCCTCTTTATTCGCCGGAATGGCGGTCAGAGCTGTTCGACAAGGTATTCCGCGATCGGCATCGCCGAGGTCGCCGCCGGTGAGGGCGCGTTGAGGACGTGAATCGAGCGCGGTGTCCGCTCGATCAGGAAGTCGTGCACCAGGGTGCCGTCGCGCAGCACCGCCTGCGCCCTGATTCCCGCGCGATGCGGCAGCAGGTCGGCAGCGGTGAGTTCCGGGCAGTACTTGCGGCATTCGGCGAGGTAGCCGCGCTTGAACAGCGAATTGCGCAGCTCGCGCGCGCCGGTGCGGACATGGTCGCGGGCCACCCGATGGAAACCGGGGAAGCTCAGTACGTCGACCGCGTCGCGCAGGTCGACGCTGCCCTTGGGATAGCCCTCTCTGGCCAGGCCGAGGACCGCGTTCGGGCCTACGGTCAGCTCGCCGTCGATGGTCGGGCTCAGGTGGACGCCGAGGAACGGCAGCGCCGGGTCAGGCACCGGATAGATCAGCGTGCTGACGATCTCGGCCCGGTCGGCAGGCAGCCGGTAGTACTCGCCACGGAACGGGACGATGCGGAAGTCGGTGCGGATACCGGCCATTCGCGCCATCCGATCGGCCTGCAAGCCCGCGCACACCACCAGCGTGCGCGCGGTGGTCGAGCCGGTCGGCCCGGAAACCGTCACGGCGGAATCGGTTTCGCTGATCGACTCGATCGGGGTGCCGAGCATGATCCGGCCGCCCATGCCCGTCACCTGATCGGCCAGTGCCGCGGTGACCTTCGCGTAATCGATGATGCCGGTGGCGGGCACGAACAGCGCACCGACACCGGCGATCCTGGGTTCACGCCGGACCAGCTCGGCCGCGTCGATGGCCTCCACGTCGACACCGTTGGTGATCGATCGCTCGTAGAGGTCGAGCATCCGTGCGTGCTCGGCCGAATCGGTGGCCACCAGCAGCTTTCCGCATTCCTGGAACGGAATGTCGTTGGCGGCCGCGAACTCCTTGGTCCACTGCGCCCCCGCGCGGCACAGCCTGGCCTTCAAACTGTCCGGTGGGTAGTAGATCCCGGAGTGGATGACGCCGCTGTTGTGCCCGGTCTGGTGCGCGCCGAGAGAGGACTCCTTGTCGAGCAGAACCAGGCTGGCCCCGGGAAACTTGGTCAGCAGCCGATGCGCGGTCGCCACGCCGACGATGCCGCCGCCGAGCACGCAGAAGTCGTACACACCGTCCGCGGTGCCGCCAGAACTCACACGCCGACGGTAGTCGGCGCCTCGTCGTCGGGCGACTGCGGTGCCGGCGTAGCGTCCGCGGCCGGTTCGGTGCCGTTCTGCACATCGGTCGACGGCTGCTGCACCCGCTCGACGCGCAGGGTATGACTGCCGAGACCGGGATCGGACAGGACGAAGACCAGTTCGCCACGGCGCGTGTCGAGTTCGGTACGCAGCGCGGTCACGCCGGCCGGATCTGCCGTGATGCCGAGGTATTTCGTCGCGATGGTCGTCACCAGGTTGGTGTCCACCGTGAACGCGATGGTGTCGGTGCGCGCGGGCGCGACCTGCGCGCCGACGTAGCTGCTGGTGCCGATCCGCAGCCGTCCGCCGAGCGTCGAACTGTCCGGCGTCGCACCGGCACCGGACTGCTGGGTCGCCACGGTGCGGGTCGCGGTCGGCACGGCACGCTCGGACGACATCGTGAGTTCGACGATATCGCTGGCCGACCGCGGCGAAGGTTCCCCGGCGAGCGGGGGACGATGGTGCCCGTGCCCGGGTGAATCGGAAGGCGTCGCGTGGTCGGCGGCCGGTGGCTGCGCGAGTTCGGGCATGTGATTGACGATGTAGGCGCCCGCGGCCACGGTGAGGCAGAGGCTGGCGGCGCCGGCGAGGACGGTCGCGGACAGGCGCACGATCTGCGCTGGTCGATGTGCGGTCACGATGCGGTCCTTCCTGCGTGTGGGTAAACCCGAGGGAACGGGGCCCGCATCGTTGAAAGCCACGCGCTGAATCCCACCGTACGGGGTGCTAGCTGGAGTTAGCACTCTCCGCCGGGTGAGATCAGGACCACATCTGGACGCATGACCTATAAGTCGTAGTCAGGGCGGTGAATCGAGGGTGTGGTTGTTTCTCACATCCACTCGGTGGGTATCCCGGGTTGGCAGGCGAGCGTCATTCACGACTGCCACGGTGGTCAACCCCCGGCCAACGACGTCCGGGGCAGTCGTCACGGATGGCGCTCAGAGACTGACGCTCGCCTGTTCCAGGGATATTTCTCAGGCGAACTGGCCTGCTTCGCGGCCGGATCCGGGCGGGCCCGCGAAGGCTTGCGCGATCCCGAGCCAGTGTTCGGCGTCCGGGCCTTCGGTGACCAGGGCGGTGTCCTCGCGATGGCGTCGCTGGGTGGCGACCAGGCAGAAGTCGACGGCCGGACCGGTGACGCGCTGCTTCGCGTCCTCGGGGCCCCAGGTCCACAGGGTGCCGTCGGGCGCGGTCAGTTCCACCCGGAATTCCTCGGCCGGGCCCGATTCACCGTGGACGGTGTAGGCGTAGTTCCTGGTACGGACGCTGATGTGGGCGACAGTGCGCAGCCGGGCGGTGGGCGTGCGGTCGACGCCGAGCGCGTCGGCGACGTCCTGTCCGTGCGCCCAGCACTCCATGATGCGGGCCGAGATCATCGACGCCGGGCTCATCGGCGGGCCGAACCAGGGCAGCTTGGTGCCCGCGGGCACGGCGGCCAGCGCGGCGATGAGCTCGGCGCGGCCCGCGCGCCAGCGCACGAGCAGCTCGGCGGGCGGGGTCTGCGCCACTTCCTCGGCGGCCTCGTCGACGAAGGTGAACATCTTCGGCGCGGCCTCGGTCAGCAGCTTCGTGAAGGTCTCGCCGTCGGTGGCGGCGAGCTTGGACACCTCGTCGGTCCAGGTCAGGTGGGCGATCTGGGTGGTGATGTCCCAGCCGGGCGACGGGGTCGGGGTCTGCCACTGTTCGGGGGTCAGCGGTGCGACCAGGTTTTCCAGATCCGCGCATTCGGCGGCGAAGTCGTCGAGGAGCGCTGCGAGGTCAGCCATCTGTTCCCTTGCCGATCATGGCGCGGCCCGGTACGGGTGCGCCTCGTCACCAAGAATCTCAGCGGCCCGAGAAAAATGCAAGCACGCGTGCTTGTTATTTGCCGCTACCAGCCGAAGGTGAGCAGGTGGATCGCGCCGACTACGACACCGAGCACACCACCGTGCACGTACAGCAGCCACGCGTCCTGCTCCACCGCGGCATAGAACATCTCCATGAACTCGCCCGGCGTGAGTTTCTGCAGCTTGCGATCGGCGAACTCGTCGATCTTCTTCGCCTGCTCCAGCACGAACTTCTCGTCGTCGACCATTTCCGGCGCGAGGCTCATGCCCGCGCCCGCGCCGGAGATGGCGAGGTTGTCGTACCCTTTCCGCCCGATCGCCGCGCGCACCATGAACGCGGTCGGGCCGAGCTGGTGCTGGATCTCCTCGGCGACGACCCGCTCGATCAACTGCTTGGTCTTGTCGCCGTTCGGCCCATCGAGCAGCTCGTTGGACAGGTTCTCCACGGTCAGCACCTGGTAGGCCAGGATGTGCGCGAGGTCGGTCGCCGCCTGCGGCTGCCGCTTGGCCAGCAGGGCTTGGCGCCACAGGTACTTGTAGCGCGGCTGCGGGTCGCCCGGCTCGAACACCATCTTGATCGCGATGACGTTCACGATGACGCCGATCGCGGCCGAGGCCAGCAGCACGATCACCCACGCGGGCACCAGCCCCCAGTACGGGATCTGCGAGTGCACGTGCAGGTACAGCGCCAGCACCAGGCCGAACGGCGCGCCGAGCAGGCCGATCCGCGCCATGAACTTCAGTTCCGGCGCGGCGATGGTGGTGGTGAGGTCCTTGAGAATGGTCGGGTTCTTCTCCAGGTACCTGATCACGAAGTTCTTGACGTCGAGCAGCTGGTCGATGTTGTCGCCCAGGCTCGCGAACGCGCGCCGGCCCAGCGCGGGCAGCTGCCGGTCGACCCGCTGGTAGACGGCCTGCTTCACCGGCCGCGGCAGCGAGCGCCACAGATCGGGATTCTCCCGGTACATGATCTCGTCGACGATCGGTCGCACCTGGTCGCGGGCCCGTTCGGCGAGATAGTCGCCGATGCCGTCCAGATCGAGTTCATGGATGAAATCGCGCGGGCTGCCGATGCGCATCAGCGCCTTGTCGACGCAGATACTCGCCATCTTCTCGGCGCGGGCGGGGATGAAGCCCTGGAAACCGAGCCTGCGCCCGTCGCCGGAGAAGGTCGGCAGCACCTGGACCCGGCGCGGCAGATACGGGTACAGGACGTGCAGCATCGGTACCCGGAAGCCCTTGAAATGCAGCGGCCAGAACAGCATGAGCACGCCTGTCCAGTTGGTGAGCCAGCCCGCCACCGCGCAGAAGATCGGGAAGCTCACCAGTTCGACCACGAATTTCGACTGCCCCGTCAGCTCTTCCCAATCGATGAAGAGTCCGGAGGCCAGTGTGGTCATCGAGGAGCCCCCTAGTGCTGACGCGCGAAGAACGTGAAGAACGTGAGAATAAGGCAATCACATTCTGACCGGTCTCGATGGGGTACGGCGTCGCGACCCCGTTTGCCGAGGCGGCCGACGCCCGATCTTCCGCGCCCGATGGACCTGGTCACGAGCCCAGTTCGTCGTCTGATCGTGCGGCTAGAGTGACCGGGCAGGCACGCGCTCATGTTCGGAGGGGACCGGTGGTGGAACAGGTATCCGCGATACAACCCCTCGGCAGCGACGATCCACGCCAGATCGGGGCGTACCGGCTGCTCGGCGTCCTCGGCGCCGGTGGCATGGGCAAGGTATATCTGGGCCGCAATGCGGGCGGGCGCACCGTCGCGGTGAAGGTGATCCGGCCGGATCTGCTGGGCGACACCGAGTTCCGGGTCAGGTTCCGCCGGGAGGTTGCCGCCGCGGGCCGGGTCGGCGGGGCGTTCACCGCGCCCGTGCTCGACGCCGATGTCGATGCCGATCCACCATGGCTGGCCACCGGTTACGTTGCCGGTCTTGCGCTCTCGGACGCCGTGGCCCGGTTCGGTCCCTTCGCCGAACCGTCGCTGCTCGCCCTTGGTCACGGGTTGGCCGAAGCGCTCGTCGCGATTCACGGTGCGGGCGTGGTGCATCGCGATCTGAAGCCGTCGAATGTACTGCTGGCCGTCGACGGACCCAAGGTGGTCGACTTCGGTATCGCGCGAGCGGTCGAGGACACCGCGCTCACCACCACCGGAAAGGTCATCGGCTCACCGGGTTTCATGTGCCCGGAGCAGGTCACCGGCGAACCGCTCGGGCCCGCGTGCGATGTGTTCGCGCTCGGTGGTGTGCTGACCTTCGCCGCATCAGGGCACGGCCCGTTCGGCTCCGCCGAGATCGTGCAGATGCTGTGGCGGATCGTTTATGAGGAGCCGCGTCTGGAGGGCCTGCCACCGTCGCTGCGCCCGCTGGTCGCGGCCTGCGTCGCCAAGGACGCCGCGGCAAGGCCTACACCGCGGGAAGTACTGGCCGAGCTCGCCGGAATCGGCAGGCCCGAGCGATCGGGATGGCTGCCGCCCGCGGTGCTCGAAGAGGTCGGCATGCGCGCGGTGCGCCTGCTCGACCTGGATTCCGGCCCGGCCGGCCTCGGCACGCCGGATGCCTCGATGCCGAACTGGGCTGCCACCGGCAGGCACACCGGCGGCCATACGCCGCCTCCTGGCACTCCCCTGCCTGCCGCGAACGTCGGCGGGTACACCCCCGCGCCATATTCGACTGTCGGTCGGCCGGTCGGCGGAGCCGGTGATCCCACCATGACGCCGACGGCCTGGCACCTGGCGACCCATCCGGACGCCGTCTCGGGACCGCATCCGGTCCTGCCCGAGCGCTCGGCCCCGCGCCGCACGCGCCCTCTCCTCGTGGCCGCGGCGGTCACCGTCGCGGTGGCTGTCGCGGCGGGTGCGTTCCTGATCGGCGTCCAGTTGCGCGGCGAGCCCGATGCGGGCGGCGTGCCCATCTCGACGCCGGTCGCCGCGGACACGGACGCGCCGACCGCCACCGGTGCACCGGCCACCACGGTCCCCAGCGCCTTCGTCGGGAGCTGGCAGGGGCAGGCGGCGGACGGTCCGGTGCGCTTCGCGATCGAGCTGACCATCGGCAACGGCAAGGTCGGGCAGAAAGTGGCCACCGCGTCGAACACCGGGATGATCTCCGGTGAGCGCTGCGAGCGGTCGGAGATCCTGGTCGAGGCCACCACCGACCGCCTCGTCCTGCGGGCGAAGCTGACCGGCAAGAGCGCGAGCGGCTGTCTCGACGAGGGCGCGACATCGACGGTCACTCTGCGGCCGGACGGCACCCTCGCCTACAGCACGCCGGGCGCGCTCGGCGGCAGCATCGCGGGCGTGCTGCGGAAGTCCTGATCGCTGGTTGCCGGTCGATTGCCGGACACGTACCGCCGGGTGTGAAACGGCGAACCGGACACCCCGCGCGGCCGGTGGTGGTTCACTACCACCACGAGCTTGTTTGGACCCGTGACCAGCACATCTCCCCAGGTGATGTCGATCGCAAAGTTTCAGCCGTTGCGATCTGGGTCACTACTATGCCAGACTCTCGTCCCACACTGTGAAGCCGTCCGGTCTCACAATGTTCGGAGAGGGAGTGGGTTGAGCAAGCGGCAAGTGCGTGAAGTTGCCACTCTCCCGGCGATGGCGCGGAAATCAGTCCTGATCGACCAGCGAGAGCGCTGCGGCGGTCAGCAGGTCGACCAGCTCGCCTACCGGCGGACGCGAAGCGAGCAGCAGCCATTCGTGCGCGACACCGTTGACCGCGCCGGTGAGCAGGCCCGTGGCGAGCTGTGCGTCGCCGCGCAGCCGGACGCCCTTGCCTGCCAGCGCGGTCTCGATCAGCGCCGACCAGGCGTGGCGCCGCTCCCGGCGATGGTTCTCCATCCGATCGCTGACCCCGATCACCTCGATCAGCGCCACCTGCGCGCGGTACGGGTCGGAGCCGAGCGATTCCAGGTAGGCGGCCAGGCCCGCGCGCAGCGCGGCCTCCGGGTCGGAGTGGTCGATCACCGCCGTGGCGACCGCGGCCGCCGCGTCGTCCTGGATGCGGTCGTAGGCCGCGATGAGCACGTCCTCGCGGGTCTCGAACTCCTCGTAGAACTGCCGCTTGGACAGCCCGGCCGCCGCGCACACCTCGGCGAGCGAGCACGTGACGTACCCGCGTTCGGCGAAGATTCGCGTCGCTGCTTCCAGGAACCGCTGGCGCCGTTCGGCTTTACGCGCGACGACTGTACGACCCCCATACCGCCTGTCCGCTGTAGTCACCTCTCCAATGTATATGAAACCCGGGATCACACTTACCCTTCCGGGCTGCTCCAACCAATCCCCACAAAGAAGGACGGCTGACCAGTGCTGCGCACCCGAGGCTCGCGGACCGCATTGTCCGCTCTCGTACTAGCGGTGAGTGCCTCACTCGCCGCACCGGCATCGACCATGGCTGCCCCGCGGCCTGCGGCTCAGCCGAGCGTCCCGGCGATCGCGGAGAACGTTCCCTCCGAGACGCTGGCCGCGCTGGCACCGTCGATCGTAAGCGCCATCTCCGCTCCCGCCCCCATCGCCGACGGCGCGCAGGCCGCGATCCTGGCCCAGGCGCGCGTGCTGCTCGCTACGCCGGGCATCCCCGCGCAGGTCAAGTCGACGCTCGAGCGGGTCATCACCTTCCTCGACGGCAGTGGTGGCGGTGGCCCCGAGCTCCCGCCGTCCGATGGGCCGCGGATCGCGCAATTCCTCTACCCGACCATCGGCAAGGGCTGCATCGGCCCGACCTCCGATTCCGTCGGCACCGCGCTGGCCGTACCCGGCCCGGCCGAGCTGCCGCCGCCGGGGCCCGCCGCGGGCCAGACCGGTTTCGTCTTCACCGCGCTGGGTACCAAAACGCCTACCGTCGCGCAGAACCCGCCGATGACGGTGCAGTGGGTCAACCTCGACAACCGGCGCACCGGCAACCAGCCGCTCACCACCGCGGCCGGAATCAACCCGGACGGACCGGCCACCCTGTCCGCCATCGCCGACACCGGTTCGGGCCGGGTCGCCGCGGTGATCACCGGTTCGCTCACCACGACCACCGCCGACGGTGACCGGACCTGCTCGTTCGCCCCGACCATCGGGTTCTTCTCCGTCGCTTGAGCCGACGCCGGATATTGGAGTTTCGATCTATGAAGTTTGCCGTCCCCGGCCTGATCAGCGGTCTGGCCGGCGCGATCCTCGGGGTGATTGCCGTGCTCGGCATCACCGCAGGCGCGCAACAGAATTCGATCCCAGCGCCCGAGACCACCGCTGACCCGGGCTCGTCTGTGCTCGGCAACGTGCAGTACGGCAGCCGATGAACAGCGGGCGCAGGATAATCGCCTGCATTCTCGTCGGACTCGGCGCGCTGCTGCTCGCCGCCGCCGTCATGATTCCCACCTACACCGTCGGCAAGGTCGCCAAGACCCCGCTGGATCTGCGGATCACCACGATTGCCAAGAATGTGCCGGGCGAGGAAAGCCTTGTGCTGGACGCGAGGTCGCTGACTTCGCCGGAGGGCTCGGCCAAGGTCGACAAGAACGTCCCCGTCGTCTCGCAGCGCTTCCTGACCGTCGAGGAGCCCTCTGGCTCCGACGAGATGACGGTCCAGGCAGGCCAGACCCTGCGTCGTGACGACCGCGACGGCGACACCGGCATCCTGACCGCCTCGATCGACCGGGTCACCATCGACCGCGTGACGGGTCAGCCCGTCGACGCTTCGCCCAACGGTTCGCTCGCGGTCACCGTCGACAGGTCGGGCGCCTCGGTGGCCGACGCCCTGACCCGTCAGGGTCTGCAGTACCGCTTCCCGATCGGCACCGAGAAGAAGTCGTACCCCTACTTCGACACCAACGCCCGCTCGACCCGGCCCATCGACTTCGTCGAGGAAGCCGAGATCAACGGCGTGCCGGTCTACCACTTCCGGCAGACCATCCCGGTGACGAACATGAACGACGTGGTCCCCGCCGCGACCAACAAGCTCACCCTCCCCGCCGCCAAGTGGGGCCTCGAGGGCGACGAGCCGGTCACGATGACCCGCTTCTACACCAACACCCGCGACCTGTGGGTCGAGCCGCGGACCGGCGCGGTCCTCAAGGGCGGCGAGTCCATCCACCTGTACTACGGCCGCAGCGCCAACCAGGTCGATGTCACCGCCCTGAAGTCGCACCTGGTCTTCGACGAGGAGACCATCGACTCGCAGATGGCCGTCACCCAGGAGAGCCTCGACAGGCTCGACCTGTTCGGCAAGACCCTGCCGATCATCCTGGGCATCCTCGCCGCGATCCTGCTCATCGCGGGCGCCGTCCTCGGCGTCATGAGCGCAGGCGGTTCCACCGCGCGTCGCACCTACGACCCGCCCACCGAACAGCTCCGCTCCACGAACCTCTAGCTCGGTTCCCCTGCACAGCGCGGCCTCCCCGGATCACCCGGGGAGGCCGTGTTGCGTTCGCCGTCGGTGAACGACCGGCCCGGCAGGAACAAACCGGTGGGGCGGTGGGTTGAGTCAGCAAAGCTCAACTTTGGAAGGGTCGACATGACTACAGCTCAGAACCTGCCGGTGCTGTTCCTCACCGATCCGATCGTGCTGCCGGGCATGGTCGTGCCCATCGAATTGGACGAGTCGGCGCAGGCCGCCATCGACGCCGCGCAGGCCGGGAAGACCGGTGCCGTGCTCGTCGCGCCGCGGCTGGACGAGGGGTACGCCTCCTACGGCGTCGTCGCCTCGATCGAGCAGGTCGGGCGCATGCGCGGTGGCGCTCCCGCCGCCGTGCTCAAGGCCGAGCGCAGGGCGCGGATCGGGCACGGCGTGACCGGGCCCGGCGCCGCCCTGTGGGTGGAGGCCGAGGTCGTCGAGGAGGTGGCGGCCGACGCGCGGACCACCGAACTGGCCGCCGAATACAAGAAGCTGGTCGTCGCGGTGCTGCAGCGGCGCGAGGCGTGGCAGATCATCGACATCGTCAACCAGCTCGACAATCCGGACGCCATCGCCGACACGGCCGGCTACGCGCCGTACCTGTCCGACGAGCAGAAGCGCGAGCTGCTGGAGACCCCGGACGTCGCCGTCCGGCTGACCAAGCAGATCGAGTGGATCACAGACCACATCGCCGAGGTCGAGGTCACCGACAAGATCTCCGAGGATGTCCGCGAGGGCATGGAGAAGAGCCAGCGCGAGTTCCTGCTGCGTCAGCAGCTCAACGCCATCCGCAAGGAACTCGGCGAGGACGAACCCGACGGCGCCGACGACTACCGCACCCGCGTGGAGAACGCCGACCTGCCCGAGAACGTGCGCGCCGAGGCGCTGCGCGAGGTCGGCAGGCTGGAGCGCGCCAGCGATCAGAGCCCCGAATCGGGCTGGATCCGCACCTGGCTCGACACCGTGCTCGACCTGCCGTGGACGGTGAAAACCGAAGACAGCACCGATGTCCCGGCCGCGCGTGCCGTGCTCGACGCCGATCACCACGGCCTGGACGAGGTGAAGGACCGCATGGTCGAGTACCTGGCGGTGCGTGCGCGCCGGGCCTCGCGCGGGCTCGATGTCGTCGGCGGACGTGGCTCGGGCGCGGTGCTCGTGCTGGTCGGTCCGCCCGGTGTCGGCAAGACCTCGCTGGGTGAATCGGTCGCGAAGGCGCTGGGCCGCAAGTTCGTTCGCGTCGCCCTCGGCGGCGTGCGCGACGAGGCCGAGATCCGCGGCCACCGCCGCACCTACGTCGGCGCGCTGCCCGGCCGGATCGTGCGTGCGGTGAAGGAGGCGGGTTCGATGAATCCCGTTGTCCTGCTGGACGAGATCGACAAGGTCGGCTCCGACTTCCGCGGTGATCCGGCGGCGGCGCTGCTCGAGGTCCTCGACCCCGCGCAGAACCACACCTTCCGCGACCACTACCTGGATCTGGACCTCGACCTGTCGAACGTGCTGTTCATCGCGACGGCCAATGTCATGGATACCATCCCCGGCCCGCTGCTCGACCGGATGGAGCTCATCACCGTCGACGGCTACACCGAAGCCGACAAGGTGGCCATCGCCCGCGACTTCCTGGTGCCTCGGCAGCTGGAACGCAATGCCCTGACCGCGCAGGAGGTTTCGATCACCGATGCGGCCCTGCGCGAGATCGCGGCGAACTACACCAGGGAAGCCGGTGTGCGCCAGATGGAGCGGCTGGTCGCCAAGGCGCTGCGCAAGGCGGCGACCAAGCTGTCCGGAGGTGACGCGCCCGCTTCCGGCGCCGACGTGATCGACATCGGTCTCGGCTACGATCCGTCGCTCGGATACGACAGCGCGGCAACGGGTCTGACCGTCGACGTCGACAACCTGACCGACTACCTGGGCCGTCCCCGGTTCACCCCGGACTCGGTGGAACGCACCGCGGTCCCCGGCGTGGCGACCGGCCTCGCGGTCACCGGTGCAGGCGGCGATGTCCTCTACATCGAGGCCAATGCCGCCGAGGGCGAGCGTTCGCTCACCCTCACCGGCCAGCTCGGCGACGTCATGAAGGAGTCGGCGCAGATCGCCCTCACCTACGTGCGCTCGCACCTGGAGGAGATCGGCATCGAACCGAAGGTCCTCGACCGCAATATCCACATCCACTTCCCTGCGGGTGCGGTGCCCAAGGACGGACCATCGGCGGGCGTCACCATGGTGACCGCCCTGGTGTCGCTGGCCCTGGATCGCCAGGTGCGCGGTGATGTCGGCATGACCGGTGAGGTCACGCTGAACGGCCGTGTCCTGCCGATCGGCGGCGTGAAGCAGAAGCTGCTCGCCGCCCAGCGAGCGGGCCTGAAGACGGTCTTCATCCCGGCCCGCAACGAACCGGACCTCGACGAGGTCCCGGCGGAAGTGCTGGCCGCCCTGGATGTCCGTCCCGTCGCCGACGTGGCCGAGATCCTGGCCTACGCCATCGAGCCGATCGCCGAGCCTGCGGCCGAGAAGCTGGCGTACACGGCCTAGATCGTCACACTGGCGTAATCGTGCATTTCGCGTCTCCGCGGTCAGATATCTGACTGCAGCGAGCCGGATTGCACGATTACGCCAGTAGCTCTACCGGCTGACCGTGGGCGGCAACTGCGGCGCTTCGTCCGGACTGACGGTGATGACCGGCAGCTGATCGGTCTCGAAGCTGTCCTGCTCCTCCCCGAACTCGTCGTCGAAGTCGGCGTCGTCGTCGAATTCCGGGTCTTCGTCGGCGTCGTCGGCTGCGGACGGGGCGAGATCCTTCTCCACGCGCCGGGTCGTTCCCTGCGCGACCGCGCACAGGATCGGCTCCTCGCCCTCGGTCTCGGCGTAGACATCGCAGTGGGTGACCGCCTGACGGCGGGTGGCGCCGAGGACGGTGGCGTGGATGCGCAGCCGCTCGCCCATGGCCGGGCGCAGGTAGGTGATGGTGAAGCCGCCGGTCAGGACGTTGGGGCCGAGGACGGTGCCCGCGGCGAAGGTCAGCGCGTTGTCCGCCGCGTAGGCGAGCACCCCACCGTGCACGAAACCGAACTGCTGACCGTGTTCAGGCTGGATCTCGATGACCAGCGTGGCCGCACCGTCCCCGAATTCGGTCAGTTCGGTGCCGACGAGGCGCGCGAACGGCTGCGCGGCTAATACCTGGCGGGCCAGGTCGAGGTCGAGGGTGGTGGCTTCGGTCGGCATCGGGTGTTCCGTTCTTCGAGCTCTGTCGTGACATCGGTTGGCGCGCTACGGATATTGCCATCCGGCCGGTGCGGCGATTACCTCAGTGCCGCACCCGTCAGCGCCAGGTTGCGGCGGTTTGTCGGTACCGTGCGGTAATACTTCAACCGTGCCCCAGTGGCTGCTGCATGTCGATCTCGACCAGTTCCAGGCGGCGGTGGAATTCCGGCGTCGCCCTGAGCTGCGCGGACAGCCGGTCATCGTCGGCGGTACCGGCGATCCCGACCAGCCGCGCAAGGTCGTCACCTGCGCGTCCTACCCGGCCAGGGCCTACGGCCTGCGCGCCGGCATGCCGTTGAAGATGGCGCAGCGCAAGTGCCCCGACGGTGTGTTCCTGCCGGTGGACATGGCCGCCTACGAGGAAGCCTCCGACGAGATCATGGCGACCCTTGGCCGGGTGGCCGGCGCGGTCGAGGTGTGGGGCATGGACGAGGCGTTCGTCGCCACCGACGGCGACCCATGGCCGCTGGCCGCCGAAATCCGCAGCGCCGTCGTCGAACTCGGCCTGACCTGCTCGGTCGGCATCGGCGACAACAAGCTCACCGCGAAACTGGCCACCGGTTTCGCCAAGTCGGCGGGCAAGTCCTCCGCCGAGCCCGAACACGACCCCGGCGCGGCGGCCGGCGTCTTCGAGCTCACCGCGGCCAACTGGACCGAGCTGATGGGTCATCGTCCCACCGACGCGCTGTGGGGCGTCGGCGCCAGGATCGCGCAGCGCCTCGCCGCCATCGACATCGCCACCGTCGCCGACCTGATGGCCGCCGACCGGCAGCGCCTCGCCGCCGAATTCGGCCCCACCACCGGGCCCTACCTGTGGGTCCTCGGCCACGGCAAAGGCGACACCGAGCTCACGACCACCCCGCGAATCCCGGTGGGCCGCAGCAAGTCCGAGACCTTCCCGCACGATCTCACCGAGCCGGACGAGATCCGCCGCGAGGTGGCGAGACTGGCCACCGAGGTCGCCGAGGAGATGATCGAGCATCAGCGGATCAGCACCCGCGTCTCGGTCACCGTCCGCACCAAGACCTTCTACACCCGCAGCAAGCAGCAGAAACTCCCCGCGCCGACGGATGACGTCCCCACCATCGTCGACACCGCCCTGGCGATCATCGACCGCTTCGACCTCGACCGCCCGGTCCGCCTCCTCGGCGTTCGCCTCGAACTCCTCCCACCCGAGCACCCCTGACCACCCCCGAGCCCACCCCGACTCGTGATCGCCTGTCCAGGAAGTTGTGCGCTGCCCGTGGGGGTGGTTCGCCTCGTATGCTCTGATCCATGGATTACTCCGCGATGGTTGCCCGGGAGAACGACGGCCAGATCGTGCTCGCTCGTGAGCAGGTCGGGGAGGATTTCCTCGGCAGCGGCGAGGTGACGATCAAGGTCCACTACTCGAGTGCCAACTACAAAGACCTCCTCGCGATCACCCCGCGCGGCGGCGTGGTGCGCAACTACCCGATCGTGCCCGGTATCGACCTCACCGGTGAGGTGGTCGCGTGCGAGACCGACGACTTCGCCCCCGGCGACCAGGTGATCGCGCACGGCTATGAAATCGGCGTCGCCCGCAACGGTGGCTTCGCCGAATACGCCAGGGTGCCCGCCGAATGGGTGGTGCGCCTGGACGGCCTCGACACCCGCGACGCCGCCACCATCGGCACCGCGGGCTTCACCGCGGCGATGAGTGTGCAGGCCCTGCTCGACCGTGGCCTCACCCCCGACGACGGCGCGGTCCTGGTCACCGGTGCGACCGGTGGTGTCGGCACGGTCGCCATCGACATCCTCTCCGGCCTCGGCTTCGAGGTCATCGCCTCCACCGGCAAGACCGACGCGGGCGACCTGCTCGCCGAGCTCGGCGCCAACGAGGTCATCGGCAGGCTCCCGCTCGATCAGGACGCCAAGCCGCGCCCCCTCAACAAAGCGTTCTGGGCGGCCGCGGTCGACAGTGTCGGCGGCGCGTCACTGGCCCACGTGCTGAGCTCCATCGGCTACGGCGGCGCGGTCGCGGCGAGCGGCCTCACCGGCGGCGCCGAACTGCCCGCCACCGTGCTGCCCTTCATCCTGCGCGGTGTCAGCCTGCTCGGCATCGACTCCGTCTTCCTGCCGATCGAGAAGCGGCGGGCGCTGTGGTCGAGGCTGGGTAAAGAGCTTCGCCCGCAGCATCTCTCGGCGATCGAGTCGTTCGCCCCGATCACCGAGGTCGGCCGGGTCCTGCAGTCGATCAAGGACGGCAGCCACTCCGGGCGCACCGTCATCGGGGTCGCCGGCGAGTTCTGACCGGCTCCACAGCCCACTGTTCCCCACCTGCCGACGGTGACAGCAGGTGGGGAACAGTTATATCTAGACCGCGGTCTTGACCGGGACCGGTTCGTCGGCGAACTGGGTGCGGTAGAGCTCGGCGTAGCGACCGTCGGCGTTGAGCAGGTCGGCGTGGGTGCCGCGCTCCACGATCCGGCCCTGCTCGAGCACCACGATCAGGTCCGCGGCGCGGATCGTCGAGAGCCGGTGCGCGATCACCAGGGCGGTCCGGCCGTGCAGCGCCTCGGTGAGCGCTTCCTGCACCGCGGCTTCCGAGGTGGAGTCCAGCGAGGCGGTGGCCTCGTCGAGGATCACCACGCGCGGCTGCTTGAGCAGCAGCCGGGCGATGGTCAGGCGTTGCCGTTCGCCGCCGGAGAGCCGGTAGCCGCGTTCACCGACGACGGTGTCGAGGCCGTCGGCGAGCGAGCCGACCAGGTCGCCGAGGCGAGCCCGGCGCAGCGCGTCCCACAGCTGCTCCTCGGTCGCTTCCGGTTGTGCCAGCAGCAGATTCGCGCGGATCGTGTCGTGGAACAGGTGCCCGTCCTGGGTGACGAGGCCGACCGTGCGCTGGATCGATTCGGTGGTCAGCTCGCGCACATCGGTGCCGTTGAGCCGGACCGCGCCGGAATCGACGTCGTAGAGCCGCGAAACCAGTTGGGCGATGGTCGATTTGCCCGCGCCCGAGGATCCGACCAGGGCGACCAGCTGACCGGGTTCGGCCCGCAGCGACACCTCGTGCAGCACCTCGACGCCACCGCGGGTGTCCAGGGTCGCGACGTCTTCGAGCGAGGCGAGCGACACCTTGTCGGCCGAGGGGTAACCGAAGTCGACCGCGTCCAGCTCCACCGCCACCGGACCGTCCGGCACCGGGACCGCGCCGGGCGCGTCCTCGATCAGCGGCTTCAGGTCGAGCACCTCGAAGACGCGCTCGAAGCTCACCAGGGCGGACATGATCTCCAGGCGCGCGCTGGCCAGGGCGGTGAGCGGGGTGTAAAGGCGGGTCAGCAGCAGCGACAGCGCGACGACCGAACCGGCGTCGAGACTGCCCTGTAGCGCGTACCAGCCGCCGAGGCCGTAGACCAGCGCGAGCGCGAGGGCCGACACCAGCGTCAGCGAGGTGACGAAGGTGGTCTGCAGCATGGCGGTGCGCACGCCGATGTCACGGACCCTGGTGGCGCGCACGGCGAACTCGGACGATTCCTGCTTCGGCCTGCCGAACAGCTTGACCAGCGTGGCGCCGGGCGCGGAGAAACGCTCGGTCATCTGGGTGCTCATGGCGGCATTGAGCTGGGCGGCCTCGCGCTGCATGGCGGCGAGCCGGTTGCCCGCGCGGCGAGCCGGGATGACGAACACGGGCAGCAGCACGAGGGCGAGCAGGGTGATCTGCCACGAGATGCTGAGCATCACGGCCAGGGTCAGCGCCAGCGTCACCAGGTTGGTGACGACGCCGGACAGCGTGTCGCTGAACGCGCGCTGCGCGCCGATCACATCGCTGTTCAACCGGCTCACCAGGGCGCCGGTCCTGGTGCGGGTGAAGAACGCGACCGGCATCTTCTGCACGTGATCGAACACGGCGGTGCGCAGGTCGAGGATCAGCCCCTCACCGATCCGGGCGGACAGCCAGCGGATGACCACCCCCAGCCCGGCGTCGAGGATCGCGAGCCCGGCGATGGCTAGGGCGAGCAGGACGACGGTCCGCGGTGCCGAACCGCCGACGATGTCGTTGACGACCCGTCCGGCGAGCACCGGCGTCGCCACGCCGAGGATCGCGGCCACCACGCTGAGCAGCAGGAACCCGGAGATCCGGCGCTGGTGCGGGTCGGCGAAGCGGAGGATGCGGCGGGCCGTGGCCAGGCGGAACGGCCGTTCCTCCTCTGGCGCGTTCATCCGCCGGTACATCTGGCTGTAGGCCACCGATTCGATACTCACTGCCACACTCCTCTTCGCTCCCCACCCATCGAACTCCTGCCCACCGACACTAAAACCTCAACAAAGGTTGACCGCAAATACTTTCCGCCGACGGCTGGTTCCGCGCACAGCGAAACCGGGCGCGGAAAGCCGCGGGTGGGGCCGAATAGGCTGGTCGGGTGGACGAGATCCGGAGTGCGGAGCTGCTGGCCGATGCCCTGCGTGGCCGGGTCACCTGTGCGGTCGACGCCTCGACGCGCAGGCTCGCGGAGTACTCCTCGGACGCCTCCAACTACCGGGTCAGGCCCTCGATGGTCGTGTTTCCCCGCCACGATTCCGACGTCGCCGCGACGGTGAGCTTCGCCCGCGAACACGGGTTGGCGGTGACCGCGCGCGGCGGCGGCACCTCGGTAGCGGGCAATGCGGTCGGCCCCGGCATCGTGCTCGATTTCAGCAGGCATATGCGGGCCATCCGGGCGGTCGATCCCGAGGCGCGCACGGCGCTGGTACAGCCGGGCGTCGTGCTGTCGGACCTGCAACGACGGTTGCGACCCGACGGCCTGCGGTTCGGACCCGATCCGTCCACCCAGGACCGCTGCACGCTGGGCGGGATGATCGGCAACAACGCCTGCGGTCCGCACGCGCTGGCCTGGGGACGCACCTCCGATACCGTGCGATCGCTGCGCGTCATCGACGGGACCGCGACGCAGCGCATGCTCGGCACGAATCCTGCCGAAATACCTGGCCTTTCCAGCTTCACGAATACCCACCTCGCGGTGTTGCGCACCGAGCTGGGCAGGTTCGACCGCCAGGCCTCCGGCTACGGTCTGGAACATCTACTGCCGGAACGCGGTTCGTCGATCGCGAAGGCGTTCGTCGGCACCGAGGGCACCTGTGGGCTGCTGCTCGAGGCCGAGATCGAGCTCACGCCGCTGCCTGCCGCGACAGTGCTGACCGTGCTCGGCTATCCCGATATCGCCACGGCGGCAGACGATGTCGCCGCGGTGATGGGATGCGCGCCCGTCGCGGTGGAGGGTATCGACGCCGGGTTGGTCGACCGGGTGCGCGCCCATCGCGGGACGGTGCCCGAGCTGCCGCGCGGCCGCGGCTGGCTGTTCGTCGAAACCGCGGGTGCGAGTGCCGCCGAAGCGCTGGCCGCGGCCGAGCGGTTGTGCCGGGAAGCCAATGCCGACGACTACCGGATCGTCACCGATCCCGCTGCGACTGCGGCACTGTGGCGTATCCGCGCCGACGGGGCGGGATTGGCCGGGCGGACGCCGGACGGGAAACCGGCGTGGCCCGGCTGGGAGGACGCCGCCGTCCCGCCCGAGCGCCTTGGCACGTACCTCCGTGAATTCTCGGCGCTGACCGGTGAATACGGAGTCGACGGACTGCTGTACGGCCACATCGGTGACGGCTGCATCCACGTCCGCCTCGACTTCCCGATCGCGGACGCGCCACAACGGTTCCGCTCCTTCCTGTTCGAGGCCGCCGAACTGGTAGTGCGCCACGGTGGCTCGCTGTCGGGCGAACACGGCGACGGCCGAGCCAGATCCGAACTGCTCGCGGTGATGTACTCCCCCGCCGCCCGCGCCGCCTTCGCCGGATTCAAGGCCCTGTTCGATCCCGATGACGTGCTCAATCCGGGCGTACTGGTCGCGCCGAATCCGGTCGACGCCGATCTACGCGTGGCTGGGCTCCGGCCGCTGGCCCCGGCAGGCGGCTTCGCCCTGTCCGCCGACTCCGGCGATCTGTCCACAGCTGTGCACAGATGTGTAGGAATCGGCAAGTGCCGTGCGGACACTCGCGGTTCCGGCGGCTTCATGTGCCCGTCCTACCTGGCGACCGCCGACGAAAAGGACACCACACGCGGCCGGGCCAGAGTGCTGCAGGAAGTAGTGCGCGGCGAACTCGACTGGCGCGCACCGGCAGTCGAGCAATCCCTGGACCTGTGCCTGTCCTGCAAAGCCTGTGCCTCGGACTGCCCCGCCGGCGTCGACATGGCGACCTACAAATCCGAAGTCCTGCACCGCCGCTACCACCATCGCCTACGCCCCCTCGACCACTACGTCCTCGGTCAACTCCCCCGCTGGCTCACCGCCGCACAACGCTTCCCCCGCCTCGCCAACGCCCTCGCCGCGCGCCCGCTGCTCCGGCGCACGGCCATGCGCGCCGCGGGAATCGACCCCCGCCGCGAGGCTCCAGTACTCGCGACGACATCATTCCGCCGAATCTGGCAGGACATCGGCGGCGACAACCGCACAGATCCGGCCGCGATCGCCCTGCAGCGCACCCCTCACCGCCACCTCCTGCCGAACCTGCTCCCCAACACCGAGACGTATACCGCCGCAACGCCTGCCGATGACAAGGCGGCAGACGGCCCGACTGCGGGCGACGCGGCCGCAGGTGACGCAGCGGCTGGCGGCCAGGTTGTGGGTGATGCGGCGCTGGGCGAGGCGGCTGCACGTGACGCGGGGGTGGGGGCGGCAGGTCCGCCAGCCTCTACCACCGGCGAGGTGATGCTGTGGGTCGATACGTTCACCGACACGTTCGCCCCGGACAACGCCGTGGCCGCGACGCTGCTGCTCGAACAGCTCGGCTATCGCGTCCGCATCCCGGCGGCTCGCGTCTGTTGCGGACTGACCTGGATCACCACCGGCCAGCTCGACGGCGCCCGCACCCGCCTGCGCGCCACCCTCGACGCGCTGGCCGATCACGTGGCGGCGGGTGGCCTTGTCGTCGGCCTTGAGCCGTCGTGCACCGCCACCCTGCGCGCCGACCTGCCCGAACTACTCCCGGAAGATCCTCGCGCACCACAGGTCGCCGCCGCCGTGCGCACCCTCGCCGAATTCCTGCTCGAGCATCCCGGTTGGCAGCCGCCACGGCGCACCGGCGAGACGGTCGTGGTCCAGCCGCACTGCCACCAGCACGCCGTGGGTGGCTTCGCCGCGGAACGCAGGCTGCTGGCCGCGATGGGAGTCACCGTCGACGAGCTCGCCGGGTGCTGCGGGCTGGCAGGCAACTTCGGCATGCAGAAAGGCCACTACGACGTCTCGGTGGCCGTAGCCGAGAACGCGCTGCTCCCGGCCCTGCGCACGGCCACGCCCGGAACGACCTTCCTGGCGGACGGCTTCTCCTGCCGAACCCAGGCCGCGCAGCTGGCGGGCGTGCGCGGTGTGCCGTTGGCGTCGTACCTGCTCGGCGGCTGACCCGGCGGTGGTGGCTCGGCTCGATCCGAGCAAGAGCCCGCCCCTTCGGCAGCCTGCGCAGTCGGACCGTGCTCAGCTGCCGTGCGGCAGAGTCCCCGGTGCGAGCTGGTAGCCGGAGCTGCCCGCGGACCCACTGCCCCACGCCGCTAGCAGCCAGTTGAGCGCGTTGGTGATCATCGGTTACCTCCTGCGGCGGCGGGATGCCAGCTGTTTGCCGACGGAGGATGTATCGCGGTCGACGTGGCGAATATTACGAATCCGCGGAGGCACCGGATCGGGCGCGCACAATGGTCGGGTGCGCGATCAGACCCTCGACCCCGGCCTGACGACGGCCGGGCTGTCCAGGACCGTCCGGTCGACCAGGCCGTTCGACGTCGGGCTGACCGTGGTCCCGCTGCGGCGCGGCGGCGGCGACCCGTGCCATCACGTCGACCTCGACGGCGCGCACTGGCACGCCTCGCGGATGCCGAGCGGCGTGGTCACCTACCGGCTCACCCAGGACGGCCGCGACGGTGCGCACGCGCGGGCGTGGGGGCCGGGCGCCGAGGAATTCCTGGCCGGTCTGGACCGGATGCTCTGTCTCGAGGAAGACCTCGACGACTTCGCTCCCGGCCATCCCAAGCTGGTCGAAGCGCATCGCGTGGTGCCCGGCCTGCGCATGCTGCGGACCGGGCTGGTGTTCGAATCGCTGGTGCCCGCGATCCTCGAGCAGAAGGTGCACACGAAGTCGTCGTTCGCGTCCTGGCGGAGCCTGGTGCGCGAGTTCGGGACGAAGGCGCCAGGTCCGGCACCCGCCGGTCTGATGGTCGCGCCCGACGCCGAGACCTGGCGGCGCATCCCGTCGTGGAAGTACCACCGGGCCAATGTCGGGCCGCAGCGCGCGCAGACGATCGTGCGCGCCGCCAGGGTGGCCGACTCGATCGAGCGCACCGCCGACCTGCCGCCCGCCGAGGCCGCGCAACGGTTGCGCAGCCTCCCCGGCATCGGTGTCTGGACGGTTGCCGAGACCGCGCAGCGGGCCTTCGGTGACGCCGACGCCCTCTCGGTCGGCGACTATCACCTGGCCGCGGTGGTCGGCTGGAGCCTGCTCGGGCGCCCGATCGACGACGCGGAGATGATCGAGTACCTGGAACCGCTACGCCCGCACCGCTATCGAGCGGTCCGGCTGCTCGCGCTCAGCGGCCAGGCGCGCAAGCCGAAGTTCGGCCCGCGCACCCCGATCACCGATCACCGGCACCGCTAACGGATCGCGCGCTGGTCGAGCACGCATCGCCCCGACTCCACCAGGGTGTCGCGCGCCCGCCTGCGCACCCGGCACTCGTCGACGGTGCAGTCCAGGTGCGATTGCATTGCGGCATGGGCCTGTTCGGCGTCCATGGGGCCCGGATCGGTGCCGCAACCGAGTAGTGCAGCGGCAACATGCATGTTCACATCGCTCAATTGCATGAACCAAGCACAGCACGCAAACGCCCGGCTAACGGTCAGTACACGCCGATCCCGATATTTAGCGCGAATTCCCAGCACAAGATCCAAGGGGGAGTGCAGGATTCCCCATAGTGGACGAAATCCACCGCCAGACCAGGGTTATGGGTCGTGGCGGGTTGCGAACACAGGAGGAGTGGGGCTGTGGCAACGAACGCATCGACCGGAGCGGGTGGCACGGCGGCGGGTGTCTCCTCGACACTGCCGCGCCGCCAGCTCGGGCGCTATCTGCGCGATTGGCGAACCCAGGCGGGTCTGACCATCGCCGAGGCGGCCAAGTTGATGGAATGGGGCGCCAGCACACTGCAGCGCCTGGAAAAGGGTCAGGCCGATCGCATTCGGACGATCGACATTCACGAACTGTGCCGGATCTACGGCATCCCCGACGATCTCGCCGAAGGATTGACCGGCCTCGCGCAGCAGGCCGCTGTCAAGAGCTGGTGGCACGCCTACGGCGATCTGATTCCCGAAAACTTCGACGTCTATGTGGGTTTGGAGGCGTCGGCGCATCGGTTGCGGGCCTATCAGTCCGAATTGGTCCTCGGTCTACTCCAGACGGCCGACTACGCGCGGGCGCTGAATCATCTGGGCTATCCCAAGGATTCGGTCGACGAACTCGACCGAAGGGTCGCGTTGCGGCTGCAACGGCAGGCGTTGATCACCCGCAAGCATTCGCCCGCCGAGATCGATGTGGTTCTGCACGAATCGGTATTGCATCGCATCGTCGGTGATGCAAAGGTAATGGCTGCGCAGCTGCGACATCTTGCCGACACGAGTACCCGAAGCAATGTGGCTCTGCGTATCCTGCCGTTTGCCGCCGGTGTTCCACTCGGAGTCTCCACCGGACCTTTCACGGTTCTCGAGTTCGGCACCGACAGCAAGGGGCAACCGGTCGAACCGCCGGTGGTGTATGCCGAAGGCTTCACCGGCGATCTCTACCTGGAACGACGCGCGGATGTCAGAAGGTACGACCGGGCTCACGAGTGCCTCCAGCGTCATGCGCTGGATATTCAACCGAGTAGAGACCTGCTGCGGCGGGTCGCGAAGGAGTATGTGGCATGAGTTTCGATCTCGTCGACGCACACTGGTTCAAGAGCACGCGCAGCGGCGCTGGCAAGGACTGCGTCGAAGTCGCGTTCCTGTACGGCGGGCGCGTCGGCGTCCGTGACAGCAAGAACCCGGCGGGCCCCGCGCTGGTCTTCGACGGACCGAGCTGGGACGCCTTCACCCGCGGCATCGACAACGGCGCGTTCGCCTGCGCGCTTGGCGCACGGTGAACAGCAAGCGCACCATCGACACCACCGGTGCCACCTGGCTGCGGGCGGGCACCGCGGGGGCGGGCAGCAGCGTCGAGGTCGCCATGCTGGACGACGGGTATGTCGCCCTACGCGATGGCAAAAACCCCGAAGGGCCGGTGTTGATCTTCACCCCGAGCGAATGGGCCGCGTTCACCGCGGGCGTGCACGACGGCGAGTTCGATCGCCCTTGATCACGTTTGGATCAAGACGCGGCGGGTAACCCTTGGTTATGGACCGAGGGTTGAAGAAAATGCCACCCCGGTACCGGAGGCTGGCGCCTGAGGACGGGGTGGAGCGCCTGATCGTGATACTGCTTTTCGCGGTGTCGTCGGTCGGAATCTATGTGCTCACCGGCTCGTTGCTCGCGGCGCTGTTCATCGGATTACTGGTCGGATTAGTCGCGGTAGGGACTGTAGCCGTGTTGTAGGTAGCAGTCGCTGCGGGGTTCGCCTGCGCGGACCCCGCAGCGCAGCTGCCTACCGCCGGAACAGTTTGTTGCCCAGCCAGACAATCGGGTCGTATCGACGATCGACGACGCGCTCTTTCAACGGAATCAACGCGTTGTCGGTGATCTTGATGCCTTCCGGGCAGACCTCGGTGCAGCATTTGGTGATATTGCAATAACTCAGACCCGCTTCCTCCTGCGCCAATTCGCGGCGATCGGCGGTGTCGAGCGGATGCATCTCCAGTTCGGTGATGCGCATCAGATAGCGCGGCCCGGCGAAGGCCTGCTTGTTGTCCTCGTGATCACGCACCACATGACAGGTGTTCTGGCACAGGAAGCACTCGATGCACTTGCGGAACTCCTGTGAGCGCTCCACGTCGACCTGTTTCATCCGGTACTCGCCCGGCGCGAGATCCGCGGGAGGCGTGAAAGACGGTATCTCCCTTGCCTTCTCGTAATTGAACGAGACGTCGGTAACGAGGTCCTTGATGATCGGGAACGTGCGCATCGGCGTCACCGTGATCACCTCGTCCTGGGTGAACGTCGACATTCGCGTCATGCACAGCAACCCCGGTCTGCCGTTCACCTCCGCCGAACACGAACCACATTTGCCCGCTTTGCAATTCCAGCGCACCGCGAGGTCGGGCGCCTGGGTGGCCTGCAGGCGATGGATGATGTCGAGCACCACTTCGCCCTCGTTCACCAGCACCGTGAAGTCCTCGAGACCGCCGCCGTCGACATCACCGCGCCAGACCCGGAACCGGGCGTCGTACCCCATCGCTACGCCTTTCCCTCGGCCGAGCTCGCGGCCGGATGTTCGGCCAATTCCTGCCCGGTGTAGTACTTCTCGAGTTCACTCAGTTCGAACAGGGCGAGCAGGTCCTCGCGCATCGGCGTCTGATCGGCCGGGGTGACCGTGATCGCCGGCATCTGCTGTCCCGCCGTGGCGGGGTCGATCGCGCAGACCAGCAGTTTGTTGCGCCAGTCCGGATTCATGCCCGGGTGGTCGTCGCGGGTGTGCCCGCCGCGGCTCTCGGTGCGCAACAGCGCGGCCTCGGCCACGCATTCGCTGACCAGCAGCATGTTGGCCAAGTCGAGCGCCAGGTGCCAGCCGGGATTGAACTGCCGCTGCCCAGCCACCGTGACGTTGGCGAATCTGGCGCGCAGCTGCGCCAGCTTCTCGATCGCCTCGCGCACCTCGTGTTCCTTGCGGATGATGCCGACCAGGTCGTTCATCGTCTCCTGCAACTCGCTGTGCAGGGTGTAGGGGTTCTCGCCGGGACCGGCCGCGGGTGGATCGAACGGTGCCAGTGCGGTTTTCGCGGCTGCCTCGATATCGGCGCCGGCCGGTGCGGGCCGCTCGGTGAGCTGCTTGACGTAGGCCGACGCGCCGAGTCCGGCGCGTCTGCCGAACACCAGCAGGTCCGACAGCGAGTTGCCGCCGAGCCGGTTCGAGCCATGCATGCCGCCGGAACACTCACCGGCGGCGAACAATCCGGGGACAACGGCCGCGCCGCTGTCGGGGTCGACCTCGATGCCGCCCATCACGTAGTGACAGGTCGGGCCGACCTCCATCGGTTCGGCGGTGATGTCGACGTCGGCCAGTTCCTTGAACTGGTGATGCATCGACGGCAGCCTGCGCACGATCTCGTCGGCGGGCATGCGGGAGGCGATATCCAGGTAGACGCCACCGTGCTCGGTGCCGCGCCCGGCCTTGACCTCCTCGTTGATCGCCCTGGCGACCTCGTCGCGGGGGAGCAGGTCGGGGGTGCGGCGCGCGGAATCGTTGTCGCGCAACCACTGATCGGCCTCGGCCTCTGTCTCGGCGTACTGGCCCTTGAACACCGGCGGGATGTAGTCGAACATGAACCGCTTGCCCTCGGAGTTCTTCAGCACGCCACCGTCGCCGCGCACGCCCTCGGTGACCAGGATGCCCTTCACGCTCGGCGGCCAGACCATGCCCGTCGGATGGAACTGCAGGAATTCCATGTTGATCAGCGTCGCGCCCGAGCGCAGCGCCAGCGCGTGCCCGTCGCCGGTGTACTCCCAGGAATTCGAGGTCACCTTGTAGGACTTGCCGATGCCGCCGGTGGCGAGCACGATCGCGGGCGCCTTGAACAGCACCAGCCCGCCCGATTCACGCCAGTACCCGAAGGCTCCGGCGAGCCGGCCATTGTCGGTGAGCAGTTCGGTGATCGTGCACTCGGCGAAGACCTTGATCCTGGCCTCGTAGTCGCCGGTGGCCGCGTGGTCCTCCTGCTGCAGCGACACGATCTTCTGCTGCATGGTGCGGATGAGCTCGAGCCCGGTGCGGTCGCCGACGTGGGCAAGGCGCGGGTAGGTGTGGCCGCCGAAGTTGCGCTGGCTGATCCGCCCGTCCGGTGTCCGATCGAACAGCGCGCCATAGGTTTCCAGCTCCCACACCCGGTCGGCGGCTTCGCGCGCGTGCAGTTCGGCCATCCGCCAGTTGTTGAGGAACTTGCCACCACGCATGGTGTCCTTGAAATGGGTCTGCCAGTTGTCCTTCTCGTTGGCATTGCCCATCGAGGCCGCGCAGCCGCCCTCGGCCATCACGGTGTGCGCCTTGCCGAACAACGACTTACACACCACCGCGACCGAGAGCCCCTGCTCCCTTGCCTCGATGACGGCACGCAATCCGGCGCCGCCCGCCCCGATCACCACGACGTCGTAGTCGTGTTGTTCCACTTCTGGCATGTCGATGAAGCTCCTCGAGTCGACGCGAAATCAGTTGACGAACCGCAGGTCCGAAATGGTCTGGCTCGCAACCAACATCACGTAGAAGTCGGTGAGCGCGAGGGTGCCGAGGGTGGTCCAGGCCAGCGCCATGTGGCGGGTGTTGAGCTTGGAGACCTGGGTCCAGAACCAGTACCGCACCGGATGCGCGGAGAAGTGCTTGAGCCTGCCGCCCGCGATGTGCCTGCACGAGTGGCACGACAGGGTGTAGGCCCACAGCAGAATGACGTTGACGGTCAGCACGATATTGCCGAGACCGAAGCCGAAACCGCCGGTGTCACCGTGGAATGCGTAGATCGCGTCGTAGGTGTTGATCACCGATACCACCACCGCGACATAGAAGAAG
The DNA here is from genome assembly GCF_042728775.1 of Nocardia sp. NPDC060259. NCBI lineage: Bacteria > Bacillati > Actinomycetota > Actinomycetes > Mycobacteriales > Nocardiaceae > Nocardia > Nocardia sp. NPDC060259. Next base: position 58,541 of record NZ_JBHXAY010000019.1, on the reverse strand, counting down.
TAGCGGTGCGAGTTCTGGATGATCAACGGCAGCCGCGACTCACCGGTGTAGCGCGTGTGCGGCTCGGCGACCGCGCAGGCGGGCGGGGAGAACCACACCGAGCGGTAGTAGGCCTTGCGGTAGTAGTAGCAGGTCAGCCGGAAGCCGAGCAGGAACGGCAGCACAACGAAGCCGAGTGGGATCCACATCGGGAGTTCGCCGAACGGGGTGCCGAAGTGGCTCGATCCCGGTGCGCAGGAGTCGCTCAGGCACGGGGAGTAGAACGGCGTCAGATAGTGGTACTGCGGCACCCAATAGGCCGTGCGCACAAACGATCTGATCGTCGCGTAGCCGACGAAGGCGGCCAGGCCGATTGCGGTGAGCAGGGGTGGCAGCCACCACCGGTCGGTGCGCAGGGTGCGCGCGGCGATACGGGCTCTCGTTTTGCTGAAGACGCCCGTGCCGGACGGTGGGGTGGTGGTCGGTGCGGCACTCACGGTGGATGCCTCGCTGATCTAGGCCGTGCGGCGGTTGATCATTCCCCACCGCGATGGATTGTGATGTGGAGCACCATACGCCTGTGTTATCGCCGCTCGAGCCGGGTCTCCCTCAACCGGCCATGACCGCCTCGGTGATCTCTGTCACAGGCCGGGAATGCCGGGTCCGGACAGGGGTCGGCGCGGCGACCCTGGGTGGCAGGACCGCCGCGCCGGTGAACAGGTCTTCTATTTGGTTCGCGGCCGGGAGTGGAAACCGAGCCCCTCGTCCTGCGCGCCCATCCAGGCGGCCTCGTCGGACTTGCTGTCCGGGACGTAGATCGGTTCCGCCCTGCGTGGGGCGGCGAGCTCCGGCGGTGGCGCCTGCTCGAACTCCTCGGCATCGATGACGAGCCGCTCGAGGTCGTTCTCCAACCTGCGCACGGTGGCCGCGTCGCCGTAATTGGAGCGCAGTGCGCCGATCGATTGCCGGAGTTGGCCGACCGCGTAGCGCAGTTCCGCGATATCGCTGCGTGTCATCGTTACCTCCTGTGTATATGGCGGGCATACCGACTCGTCGGATCACCTGGCACGCCCGTGAACTCCCGGGCCGCACTGCACCGAGCCGTGTGACTCACCACACAACGTGATCTCCACCACAATAACCGAGCTTTTCGGTTTGCGCCCGAAGTTGGGTCGGATCCCGCGGTTGCCGTCCGGTAACTCGCGAGCTCAGCCCGCGACGGCGTAGTGCTTGCGGACGCCGACGGCCGCGCGCTCGACCAGCGTGGCGATCGAGTGGGCGACCTCCTCGGCGCACTCGAGGATGACGCTGTGCCCCGCGCCCTCGATTCGCACCAGTTCGGCGCCCGCCAGCTGGGAGGCGAGCACCACCGAGTGCGTGAACGGCACCATCAGGTCGGCCGAGCCTGCCAGCACCAGGGTAGGCAGCTCGCTCAGTCGCGGCAGGGTGTGTGCCTCGTCGAAGGTCAGCAGCGAGCTCAGGAAACCCGACATCGTCAGCAGCGGCGTCTCGTTGAGGATCGCGGTCGCGATCGCGGCGACCCGCGGGTTCACCCGCCTGGTCCCCGCGCTCGCCTCGCGGATCAGCGGTCCGAAGATCCAGCGCGAGAAGCGCTTCGACGCCTGCATCACCCGCGGCGCGTGCACGACGGCCCGCTGGAGCGAGGCGACGGCGTGCCGGTTGAGCAGCCTGCCGAGGCCGACCTCGGTGATCCCGCCCGCCGCGCCGGCGATCAACCCGATCCCGGCGACCCGCTCGCCGATCGCCGCCGGGAACAGCCGGGCGTAGGCCAGCAGCACCATCGCGCCCATCGAATGGCCGACCAGCACGACCGGCCCGGTGGGCGCGATCGCGCGCAGCACGGCGTCGAGGTCGGTCGCGAGCTGGTCGATCGTGTAGGTCGTGTGGTGGGCGTGCCCGGATTCGCCGTGGCCGCGGTGGTCGTAGAACACCATCCTTGTCCCCGCGTCCCAGTGCCGGAGCAGCTGTTCGCGCAGGATCGCCCAGGACTCGGTGTGCAGGCAGTGGCCGTGGACGAAGACGACGGTCAGCGTCGCGTCATCGGCGCCGAAGGTGCGGACCGCGATCGGCACGCCGTCGTCGGCGGTGACCGTCGCGCGTCGGACTGTGTTCATCGGAGCGCTGGCGCGCTCGGGTTCGCGGCCCCTTGGGTCCCGCTGATCAGGCGCCATGGCTTGCTCCTTCGTCGCCTGCGCCATGACGCCTGATCAGCGGGACGGCCGCGAACCCGCCGCTGCGCGGCGGGCCCCTCCTCGGGGTCGGGGCGTGTGTGGCGTGGTGGTCCTGTATGGACATTTTCGAATCAGATTTCCGGGCCGTTAGCCCGCGAATCCTCGCGTTATCCAGCTGATGCGCAACCGAATCCGGACGGGCTCCGGTCGTTATCAAGGAGACTCTTCGGCTTTCTAGCGCTATTGCTAGAAATCTGTAGATCAACCTGCGGACGCAGCCCGTAAGGTCCGTATCGGCATATCTAGTAGAAGGGCTAGATAGCCGAAGAGAGCTATACGCTTCGGAGGTAGCGGCCGAAGTGCGGGACCGTGAAGCCGATCGTGCCGCGTTCGGCCGAGTAGATCAGGCCCTTCTTGATCAGGCCGTCGCGCGCGGGGGAGACCGAGGCGGGCTTGCGGCCGAGCTCGGCGGCCACCGCCGACGTCGCCACCGGGCCGTCGTCGCCGGCGAGGTCGGCCATCGCGCGCATGTACTCGCGCTCGGCGGGCGTGGCGCGCTCATAGCGGGAACCGAAGAAGCCGACCGCCAGTTCTTCCTCGGCCGTCGGTGCGGCGACCTCGACGTCCTCGGCGGTGATCGGGCTCTCCGGCGCCTGATCCCAGGCCGCCTTGCCGTAGGCCTGCACGAAATACGGGTAGCCGTCGGCCTTCTGATAGAGCGAGTCGAGGGCTTCGGAGGTGAACTTCACCTCTTCGCGCTCGGCGGGGGCGATCAGCGCGAGGTCCGCCGATTCCCGGTCGAGCCGATCGATGCGGTGATAACTGAACAGGCGCTCCGAGTAGCTCTTGGACGCCGAGAGCACTGCGGGCAGATGCGGCAGCCCCGCGCCGACGACGATCAGCGGCGCGGCGTCCTGGCTGAGCTCGTGGCAGGCGCCGCAGATCGCGGACACATCGGCAGGGCCAAGATCCTGCATCTCGTCGATGAAGATGCCGATCCCGACGCCGATGTCGGCCGCCAGCGCCGCGGCCTCCTTGAACAGCTCGATCAGGTCGATCTCGATATCGCCGGAATCGGCGCGCCCGGTCACCGCGGGTACATCGATGCCGGGCTGCCAGCGTTCGCGCATGCCCTTGTCGGCGGTGGCGCGCAGGGCGAAGGCCTTGAGGATGCCGAGGAAGTCGTCGACGTGTTCGGGATTGCGGTGCGCCATCGCGATCGCGCGTACCGCCATGTGCAGCGCGGACGACAGCGGCCTGCGCAGATCCTGATCCGGCCGCGCCTCGATCTTGCCGGTCCCCCAGCTGCGCGAGACAGCGGCCGAGCGAAGCTGGTTGAGCAGCACGGTCTTTCCCACACCACGCAAACCGGTGAGCATCACGCTGCGCTCCGGCCTGCCCCTGGCGACGCGCTCGAGCACGATGTCGAAGGCGGCGAGTTGCTTGTCGCGCCCGGCCAATTCGGGTGGACGTTGGCCGGCGCCGGGGGCGTAGGGATTGCGCACGGGGTCCATGCCGGACAACCGTAGCGCGTCGGCACGGCAGAATCTCGGCAACTCTGGGCTGTGTCCTAGATACTGCTAGCGAACGTAAGACGAGCGGAACGGGGACGGAGCGGCATGGTCGAGGAATCCTGGCGCGATGGTCACGACGCCGAGCCTGAGGTGGCCTCCACCGCCGAGATCGTCGCGGGTTGGGAGCTGCCCGCGGGCGCTTTCCTGGCTGACACCATCCGGCGCGGCGTGCTCGCCACCATCGACGCCGGATACGACGATCCGGCGGCGATCGCCGACCTGGCGATCGGGCCGCTGGTGATCGCGCTCGGCAGGCTGGAAGTCGACCTGGCCGACGCGCGTACGCGCATCGCGGAACTGGAGCGACGGCTCGCCCGCCGCGGTTGATAACGAATGCCCGCTGCGGAGATCGAGCCGTTATGCGTGGCGACACGCCGGGGAAATGCCCCTTGTCCTGCGGATTCGCGGATGCAGGGAAAACAACTTGCGCGCTTCGCTGGACAGCCTGCATCACAGGCCGTAATCTTCTCGTGACTTAGTGGAGTCTGTCGCTTCGTCAGAGAAACGGCGCCATTGAGTCACCGCCGAACAGTCGTCGCACCAAGCGATTCCGACGACGCGGTGGTGGAGCAGCAAGATCGGAGACTCGTCTCGGTGGGTAAACACAGCTTGCAGCGGGATTCTCGACTGCCGAATTCCGTCAAGGGTGCACTCGTCCTGGGTGCGGTGGCCGCCACGACCGGTGCGATGCCTGCGATTTCGCAGGCCGCCACGATCAACATTCCCGGCCTCGGTAACTTCGATCTGCCGCCGGAGCTCGAGCAGCCCGCGCAGCAGGTGGAGAAGCAGCTCCAGGCGATGGTCGCGCCGCAGGGCCAGGCCGCTCCGCAGCTGCCGAGCGTCAACTTCGACAACCCGTTCCAGCAGCAGCAGTCGGCGGGCAACGTCGCGCTCGACGCAGCGCGGACCAAGCTCGGCGCGGTCTACAGCTGGGGTGCCGCAGGCCCCTCGAGCTTCGACTGCTCCGGCCTCGTGCAGTGGGCCTACCGTCAGGCCGGTATCGAACTGCCGCGCACCAGCTTCGAGCAGTCGCACGTCGGCGCTCCGGTGTCCTTCGACAACCTGCAGGCCGGTGACATCGTCATCACCAACGGTGGCGGCCACGTCGGCATCTACGCGGGCAACGGTCAGCTGCTGAACGCGGTGCAGTCGGGCACCCCGGTGTCCTACACCCACCTCAGCGCCGACGACGTCGTCACGGCTCGCCGTATCGTCTAAGGGGTGAGCCCCGCCGAACAACGCTCCATCACCCAGGCCCGCGTCGATTCGTGGATCTGGGCGGTGCGATTGTTCAAGACGCGCTCGGCCGCGGCGGAAGCCTGTCGTGGCGGGCACGTGCGTGTCAACGGTGTGACCGTGAAACCGGCGCACCAGCTGAAACTCGGCGACGAGGTCAGGATCCGGCACGCGGGTATCGAACGCATCGTCGTCGTGGAGCGGATCATCCACAAGCGCGTCGGACCACCGATCGCCGCACAGTGCATGATCGACCGCAGCCCGCCGCCACCGCCGAAGGAAGTCCTCGCGTCCATCCCGCAGCGGGAACGCGGTGCGGGCAGGCCGACCAAACGCGAACGCCGCGAAACGGATCGGCTGATGGGCCGCTCCGACTAAACAGGCGCTTTCGCCGCCAATCGGCTCGCCGCCATCGTCGCGATCGCGATCGTGCACAGCGTGGCCAGCATGATCGCCGAACCCTCACCCGGCACCAGCACCCCCAGCTGACTCCCCACCGTCACCGCGGCGACCGGCACCCCGATCTGTGCCGCCGCCAGCGCACCGTAGGTCAGCGGCTGCCCGATGACTCGCGTCGTGCAGTGCACCGCGACCGCGCCGAGACCGAGCGCCAGCCCTAGCAGGATGAACTGCGGATGCTCCCCGAGCTCACGCAGATCCAGGCGCGCCCCGAGCCAGACGAAGAACAGGGGCGCCAGCAGACCGTCGCTGATCGCGAACACCTGTTTGGCCACCCGGCGCGGTTCACCGACACCCGCCACCGCCAGCCCGGCCGCGAACCCGCCGAGCATGATCGACACGTGCATCGCGCTCGCGACCCCGCACAGCGCGAACACCAGCACCAGGCTCACCCGCAGCTCCAGGGTCAACTTGCGCTCCTCGGACACCACGTGCACCTGCCGCTGCGCGCCCGTCTGCTGCAGATACCGCAGGATCAGGAACATCACGCCCGCACAGGCGGCGACCACCACCGCACCGAGCGCGGCCCGCGCCGCATTGCCCGGGTCGATCACCAGCGGCAACGCCACGATGCAGGCGGTGTCGGCGATGGCGACCTGGGCGGTCAGCGCGAGCACCGGCGGTCCGCTCAACCGCAGCGAGTCGATGATCGGCAGCGCCATCGCCGCCGAGGACGACGCCATCAGCACCGCGTAGATCGCGCCGTGGCCGATGCCGAAGGCCTGCGCCACCGCCCAGCCCGCGACCGCCGCGACGACGCCGACCAGCGCGGCCCGCACCACCCCGGCGCCGAGCGCCCCGCGTACTGCCGGATCGCGAACCGGAACATGGGTGCCCGCCGCGAACATCACCAGCGCGAACCCCATATCGGCGAGGAAGACGAAGATCGGATCCTCGGCGTCGAGAATTTGCAAGCCCGTGGTGCCGAAGATGATCCCGGCGATCATCTCGCCGAGGATGACCGGCAGATGCAGCCGTTTCGGCAGGGCGAGCAGCGGCCCGGCGACCCCGAGCGCGACGACCAGCGCCAGGGTCGTGAAGGTCACGGCATCGCGGCGATCTTGGCGGGGATCTCCGCGTCTTCGTCGGCGAAGTAGAGCGCGCACACCCGGTGGTAACCGTCGGCGATCAGCATCGGCACATTCCTGCGGCAGTCACCGCGCACCAGCAGGATCGGCGAGAGCGGCTTGCCCTCGTTGATCTTGAGCAAGTCCTTGCGCACGTGCGGGTTGTCGGGCGTGAGCGCTTCGAGCTGGGAGGCGCGCAGAATGTCCTTCGCCTTCTTCACGACCACCGGTGCGCTGCGAAGTTGGGCCACGATCGCCTCGACCACGGCCGCGTCGCCGAGCAGGTCGAGGTAGTCGGCGGCGGCCGGATAGTCGTGTTCCTCCGGCGTTGTCTTCCATTGCACCTGGACGATGTGGTCTGCCATCGGATCATCATCCGCCGCCGCCGCCGGAGTTAGCGGGACAGTCGCTGGATGTTGTCGTTTGTTTGCGTGATCGGTATGCGCGCACGCCTCCCCGAAAAGTACGTGGTGGTCGGGTTGTGGGCAATCGCCTACGGTGGCAGCTATGGGTGAGCGCAGGCCGATGTTATCGACGCTTCTTGCCTGCTGTGTCGCTGCCGCCGCCACGGTCCCGCGCCTGGTGTGGCCGCGTCAGGCCGATGCCGCTTTCCTCGCCGAGCTCGACTCGGCCCCGCTTCCCCCGGCGCACAACACCGTCGAGCTCACCGCGCTGATCCAGGCCGACCTGTCCGCGCCGACGGCGATCGTCGCCGAGGGCGTGCGGACACTGCGCTCGACACCGATGACCATGGCGACCTTCCTGGTCCGGCACCCGTCGGCCACCTTCCTGGTCGACCCGGCGATCTGCGCCGGCGTGCACGAGCGGGTGCTGCCCGAGCTGCCGTTCCCTCTCCCGCTGCTGGTCGCGCCAGAGCAGCCGGTGCACGGTCTGAGCGAGGTGCTCGCCGCCAACGCGCTGACCGGCGCCGACATCGACTTCGTCCTGCCGACCCACCTGCACTGGGACCACGTCGCCGGGTTGTACGAGCTGCCCGGCTGGGTGCCGATCCGGGTGCCCGACATCGAATACCGCTGGGCGATGGGCGGATCGCACGCCCCGCTCGGCGTCGCGCGCGGTCCGCTGCGCGGCCGCGTCTTCGATCTCTACGACCTCGACGGACCGCCGGTGCTCACCTTCGCCCGCAGCCACGACCTGTTCGGCGACGGTTCGGTGCTGCTGGTCGACCTGGCCGGGCACACGCCGGGCAGCGTCGGTGTGCTGCTGGCTGTCGACGACGGATCGCGGGTGCTGCTGGCGGGTGACGCGGTGTGGAGCACGCTGCAGGTCGAGCTGCTGCGGGAGAAGGCTCCGATGCCGGGCGACCTGTTCGACGACGATCGCGACGCGGCCTTCGAAACCGTCCACCGCTTGCACGCGCTGCCCGAGGGCATCGAGCTGATCCCGGGACACGACCGCGCCGCTGTCACCGCACGCGCCGCGCACTGACTCGCCGCGCGCCACGCAGCAACCGCCGGCACCGCGCAGTGACGACCGCGCGACCCCGACGCAGAATCGTCAGTGCGCTGCGAGCCCTTCTACAACGCTCGCGTACCGCGGCCGCCACCCCAGTTCCTCGTGCGCCAGCGCGCTCGAGATCCGCATCGACGTATCGGACATGAGTGCGCCGATATAGGGCACAGCCAGCCGAATCATCCACGCGGGCAACCGGATCGGTCGCGGCGTGCCATGGCTGCGGGCGACTTCGCCGAAGAACTCACGCCAGGTGATCGGCGTATCGTCGGCCAGGTTGTACGCCCGTCCCGTCGTCCCGCGTTCGAGCGCGGCGACCGTCGCTGCCGCGGCATCGTCGACGTGGATCCAGCTGTTCACCCCGCCGGAACCGAGCGGCCCGACCGGGCTGTGCTTGCGCATCATGTCGGCGAACAGGTCGCTGAACGCGCCGGGACCGTAGAACAGTCCGTACCGCAACGCGATTCCGTCGACCGGCGCCGCGAAGACCAGATCCTCCCCGGCGACGGTCGCGCGCACGACCTCGTCGGCCACGCCGCCGTTGTACACGCCGAACTGATCGCGCTCGGTGACCGGCCGGTCGCCGTGGTCGTGATAGCCGTAGCCGAGGATCAGCGACTGGGTGAGGAAGCGCCCCGCGCCGACCAGCCCGGCGGCCTCGAGCAGGTTGGCGGTGCCGACGGTGCGCAGCAGACCGGTCGGATCGTCGGCCGGAATCCGGCGCTGCACCTTCGCGTCGCGCAGCGCGGTCGCCTCGTGGATCACGGCATCGGCGCAGGCGCCGTCGAGCGCGCGGAGCAGCCCGTCGCGGTCGAGGACGTCGGCGGTGATCGGCTCGGCGCCGAGTTCGCGCACGAGCGGATGGGAGTCGGGATTACGCACGATGGCCGACACCTGATGACCATTCGCGGTCAGCGCGCGGATGAGCGGGCGGCCGATGGCGCCGGTGGCGCCTGCGAGCAGAACCTGCATGAGAGTTCCTTCCGGGCGAGCGAGTGTTTCCCTGCTACCTGGACGAGCTACAACCCGACGATGTGACGGTCTGTGACCGGCCTCACCAGGGCGGAGGCGGCCGGAAGCTTGTGCGATGTCACGGCGGGTCGACGGCGTGTCGGTGTGTATCGTGCGGCTCATGCGAGTCGACGGTCGGGAGATCCCGGTCACGGGAAGTCTCCTGCAGCCGCTGACCCGGCGGACCAGCGACATCATCCGGGTCGTGCTTGCGGCTATCGGGGTCGGAGTGGTGGTCGCCGGCTCGTTGATCACCAGGCCGGAATGGCTGGCGCTGGAACGGGCGGTGTCCAATATCGTCGACTTCCTCAGCCAGGACCAGTCCACCATGATCTACCTGGTCTACGGAATGCTCATCCTGGCCCTGCCGTTCGCCATCCTGATCGAACTGGTGGTGCGCAGGCAGTGGAAGCTGCTCGCGGGATACGCGGCCGCTGGTCTGTTCGCCCTGCTGGCGCTCTCGATCACCGGGGCGGGGATCTCGACGCCGAAATGGCATCTGCCGGTACCGGACCGATTCGACACCTTCCTCGCGCAGTTCCTCGACGACCCGCGCTGGATCGCGATGCTGGCCGCGATGCTCACCGTCTCCAGCCCGTGGCTACCGGTACGGCCACGGCGCTGGATGTGGTTCCTGCTGTTGATGTTCGCGCCCATCCACCTGGCGGTCAGCTCCGTGGTGCCTGCCAGGGCGATGCTCGGGCTGGTGGTCGGCTGGCTGGTCGGGGCGGTGATCGTGTGGCTGGTCGGCACGCCCGCGCTCGAGGTGCCGCTGGAGGCGGCGGTCCGGGTGCTGGCCCGGCGCGGCTACACCGTGCGGGCCTTCCGGGTCGACCGGCCCGCCGGGCGCGGCCCGCTGCTGCTCGCGACGGACGTCGACGGCCCGGAGTCCGAGCTCGTCGTCGAGATGTACGGCAAGAACCAGCGCAGCTTCGGCGCGGTCAGGCAGTTGTGGCGCTGGATCACCTTCCGGTCCAGCGAAACCGCGCCGCTGCACGGGTCGATGCACCGGGCGGTGGAACATCGGGCGTTGCTCGGCATCGCGATCGGCGACGTCGGCATGGCCGACTGCAGGCAGGTCGCCGTGGCGGGCCTTGACCGCGGCTGGATGCTGTACGCGCACACCCTTCCCCACGGCACCCCGATCCGGAAGCTGTCGGCGCAAGTGCTGCCCGGGGTGTGGCGTTCGTTGCTGCGCTTGCACGAGCACCAGATCAGCCTCGGTGACCTGCAGGCCGGCTATGTGCGAGTCCACCAGGGCGACACGCTGTTCGGCGGCTTCGCGGCCGCCGAGTTCGGCGCCTCCGAGGCGCAACGGCAGACCGACATCGCCCAGTTGCTGGTCACCACGACCTCGCTGTACGGCAAACACGAAGCGGTGTCGGCGGCGATCGAGGTGCTCGGGGAGAGCGCCGTCGTCACCGCGGCCAGGCGGCTCACGAAATCGGCCATGCCGACCGGCATCCGCAAGTCGGTGCCCGACTGGACCAAGGTGATGGCCACCGCGCGCGAGGAGATCCGCGAGCAGACCGGGCACGACCGCATCCAGTCCGCGCAGCTCACCCGCTTCACCCGCAACCAGATCATCCAGCTGGTGCTGTTGGGCGCGCTGGTCTACGTGGCCTACCCGTTCTTCAGTCAGGTGCCGACCTTCTTCAGTCAGCTGCGCACGCTGAACTGGTGGTGGGCGCTGCTCGGCCTGGTGATCACGGCGCTCACCTACCTCGCCGCGGCGGTCGCGCTCGGCGCGTGCGCGGACTGGGTGGTCAAGATGCGTTACCTGTTCCTGGAACAGCTGGCCAACACCTTCGTCGCCACGACCACCCCCGCAGGCGTCGGCGGCCTGGCGCTGAGCGTGCGGTTCCTGCAGCAGGCGGGCATGACGACCATGCGCGCCACGGCCGCGGTTGCGCTGCAGCAATCGGTGCAGGTGATCACCCACGTCGTGCTGCTTGTCGTGTTCAGCGTGGTGGCGGGTACCTCGACCAATCTCGCCCATATCGTGCCCGACGCGACGGTGCTGTACCTGGCCGCGGGCGTCGGGGTCGGGCTGATCGGCGCGTTCATGTTCGTGCCGACACTGCGCCGCTGGGTGAATCAATCGGTGCGCCCGCAGTTGACGGAAGTCCTCGGCGAACTCGCCGACCTAGCTCGCGACCCCATCCGGTTCTCGCTGATCGTCGGCGGCTGCGGTGCGATCACCCTCGGTAAGGCGTTCGCGCTGTGGGTGAGTATCGAAGCCTTCGGCGGCGGTACGGATTTCGTCGCCGTCACCATCGTCACCATGATCGGCGGCACGCTCGCCTCGGCCGCGCCGACACCCGGTGGCGTCGGCGCGGTCGAGGCCGCGCTGATCGGTGGTCTCGCGGCCTTCGGCGTGCCCGCCGAGATCGCGGTCCCCGCTGTTCTGCTCTACCGCGTCCTGACCTGCTGGATCCCCGTCGCCCTCGGCTGGCCGATCATGCGCTGGATGAGCGAGAAGGAAATGATCTGAGCCGCGCGGCCGGAATCACTGTTTAGCTGTCCCGTTGCCTGCGTAGTCAAACATGGTGGCGCGCAATGCTGTCTGATCCACGCCAGGCGCTGTGCCACACATGTTTCCGCCGGTTCCGCCGTCGGCGGCAAGGCCATGGTGGATTGCCGAGAGATTGCCGATCGGGCCGGTCGGTTGGTTCTTCGCGATGATCGGCCGCCCGACGTGAACCGCCCCACAGCGACCGCGGGTGGGTGCGGGGTGGGGATTCTGCGCATAAACTGTCTGGGACGTAGCCGGATGATGACCGAGAGGTGTTGTTTCGATGGGATCCCGGACGGTGGTCGCCGACGTCGCCGACGAGTTGGCACGCCGGGTAGCCACCGGCGAATACCGGCCCGGCGAGCTGATGCCGTCGGTCCGCCAGGTCGCCGACGAGTTCGGGATGAACCGCGCCACCGCGCAACTCACCCTCGGCAGGCTCGAGTCCTACGGCTTCGTCGAGGCCCGTCGCGGCAAGGGCTTCACGATCCGCGATGTCAGGGAAGAGGGCGGGATGGATGTCTACCGGCATCTGTTCCGGTTCTCCGTCACCGCGCCCGACGTCGCCGCCGAGATGTTCACCGACATCGTCGAGGTGGAACGCGGCATCGTGCTGGAGGCACTGCTCGGCTACACCGAGGCGGAGAAGGTGCTCGACCCGGCCGAGCTCGCCGCCGCCGTCGACGAGCTGGAGGCGATGGCCCGCCAGTCCGTGCCCGATCACGTACGCATCATCGCCGCCGAGATCGCCCTCGTGCGCAAGCTGCTCGGCGTCCTCGGGATGAGCATGCAACGCGCCGTGCTGAATTCGGTGGCCGACATGGTCGTCGAGGTGCCGGAGGCGATCGCCGCCTACTTCGCGGTGGCGCCGGATCTGCACGTGCTCGTCTGGCGGGCGCTGCTGGCGGTGTGGGATGCCGAGTCGGCGCCGACCGAGGCCCAGCTCGCCCTGTTCGAGGACCTGTTCGCGCTGTATCACGAGAAGGTGATCGCCCGCTTCGACGAACTCGTCGGCGCCACGCCCGTGGAATCCGCGGCCGCCACCGCCTGAGCGAACCGGCTCAGCTGTCTGGGTCGGATTTCGGCGGGGACGGCCGCGACGGCCGGTTACGGTGGGTCAGCCGTTGAGCTTGGTCAGCCGGTCGTACGCGGTGACGTACTCCTCGACCAACCGGTTGACCACATCGGCACTGCGCTCGATCTTGTTCATCATGCCGACGACCTGGCCGACCGGATTGAAGTTCACGTCCTTGGCGGCCTCGGGGTAGCGATGCCCGCGCTTCACGCCGTCGAGGGCGACCATCATCTGCAGCGGCATCGGCAGCGGATCGGGGTTCTCGGTGTCCTCCCACGCGTCGGTCCAGTCGTTGCGCAGCATGCGGCACGGCTTGCCGGTCCAGGAGCGCGAGCGGATGGTGTCGTGGCTGGTGGCCTCGAGGTAGGTGTCCATCTGGGCAGGCGGCACATTGGCCTCCTCGACGGTCAGCCACAGCGAGCCGGTCCACGCGCCCGCCGCGCCCATCGCCAGCGCCGCCGCGACCTGCGCGCCGTTGCCGATACCGCCGGCGGCCAGCACCGGCGTATCGCCGATGGCGTCGATGACCTGCGGCCACAGCACCAGCGACGACACCTCGCCACAGTGCCCGCCGCCCTCGGTGCCCTGGCACACCACGAAGTCCAGCCCGGCCGCCTTGTGGTTCATCGCGTGCTTGACCGAACCACAGAGGGCGCCGATCACGCGGCCGGAGTCCTGGATGCGCTTGACGACGTCCTCGGGCGGAGTGCCGAGCGCGTTCGCGACCAGCTTCGCCTTCGGGTGATTGAGGATCACGTCGACCTGCGGGCCCGCGGTGGTCGCGGTCCAGCCGAGCAGCTCGTTGTGGTGCTCACCGTCGGGCAGCGCCGGCACGCCGTGGTCGGCCAGGATCTTCTGGGCGAAGTCGCGATGGCCCTGCGGAACCATCTGCGCCAGCTGCTTCTCCAGCTGCTCGGGGCTCAGGCCTTCCACGCCCTTGCCCTCGTACTTCGACGGGATCACCAGGTCGACGCCGTAGATGCCGTTGACATGCTCGTCGAGCCAGGCCAGCTCCACTTCGAGCTGTTCGGCGGTGAAGCCGACGGCGCCGAGCACGCCGAGTCCGCCCGCGTTGCTCACCGCTGCCACGACATCGCGGCAGTGCGTGAAGGCGAAGATGGGGAACTCGATGCCGAGTTGTTCGCAGAATTCGGTACGCATACCGAACTGTAACACGTTCTAGTTTGTTCGATAAGGGCAAATTTCAGACGGCCGCGGCCTCCAGCTCGGCCAGCGAGTCCTCCAGGTGATCGAGGAGTCGATGCAGGTCGGGCAGGGTGCGGCGGCAGCCGACCAGTCCGAAATCGAGGTTGTCGCCGTTGGAGGTGAGGGTGATGTTGACGGCCTGGCCGTCCAGCGGGATCGACAGCGGGTAGCTCGCGTCGAGCCGCGACCCGTTCCAGTACAGCGGCTCCCGCGCGCCCGGCACGTTCGAGATGACGATGTTGAACGGCGGCGTCGCCATCGAGGCGAAACCGGGCAGCAGCATCGCCGCCATCGGGCTCAGCATCACCCCGGCGACCGCGAGCGTCTGGGCGGGCGTCAGCGAGCGGTAGACCTCCTTGTTGCGCCGCGTCGACTCGCTCACCACCCGCAGCCGCTCCAGCGGATCGGCGACATCGGTGCCCAGATTGCACAGCAGCGCCGCGATCTTCACGCCCTGGGTGTCGGTGTCGTCCTCGTCGCGCAGCGACATCGGCACCATCGCGATCATCGGCTTGTCCGGCAGGGCGTCGCGTTCGAGCAGGTAGGCGCGCAGCGCGCCCGCCGACATCGCCAGCACCACATCGTTGACGGTGGTGCCGGTCGCCTTCTTCACCTGCTTGACCCGGTCCATCGACCAGCTGCGCACCACGCACTTGCGCGCACCGCCGATCGGCACGTTGAACAGCGTGCGCGGCGCCTCGAACGGCAGCGTCAGCTGCTGCTGCAGCAGGCCGGTGCGGGTCGCCCGCATCAGCGCGGCGGTCGACGAACCCGCCGAGCCGAGGTTGCCGAGCAGGCCGCCCAGCCGGGATCGGTGGTCGCGCGGCTGGTCCGTTCGCTGCTTGCGCGGCAGGTTCCACGGCGTCTTGATCTCGGTCGCGAACGGATCGGTGGTGAGCGTGCGACGCAGCAGCCGCTGCGCGGAGACGCCGTCGATCAGCGAGTGGTGCATCTTCGAGTACAGCGCGAACCGGCCGTCGGCCAGGCCCTCGACGAAGTGCACCTCCCACATCGGGCGATGCCGGTCGAGCAGGGCGCTGTGCAGCTTCGAGGCGTGGTCGAGCAGCTGACCCATCCGGCCCGGCGCTGGTAACGCGCTGCGCTGGACGTGATAGTCCAGGTCGACCTCCTGGTCCTGGGTCCAGGCCAGCTGGGGCGCGCCGAGCCAGGTGGCGGGCCGCTTGCGGAAAGTCGGCCTGCAGGTGTTGTCGGCGAGCAGGGTGTCGCGGAACTCGCGCAGATAGTCCGGCCCCGCGTCCTCGGGCGGCTCGAACAATTGCAGTGAGCCCACATGCATCGGGTGCTCACGGGATTCCGCGAGCAGGAACAGCGCATCCAACGGCGCGATGAACTCCATCACAAATCGCCCCCTGACGAGAGTGGTTCGGTGCAAGTCTTCAGACAATCGACCACGCTGTCGGGTCGGCAACGCGACGCGTCGCGTGCCGCCCTCCAAGTTACCCGGGCGTTCGATGTCGCGTCAGCTGAACGGGTCACACCATTCAGCCGCGCGGCGGAAAGAAGCGGTTCGGCCGCGGTCAGACCTTGGCCGGCTCGGCCTGTCGCGCCTCGACCACGTCCTCGACGACCTCGGTCGCGCGCAGCTCGGCGGTCTGCGCCTCGGCTTCCTGCTCGAAAGCCGCTTCCTCGACCGGGGTTTCGACGACAGGGGTCTCGTCGACCGGCTCGGCCACCGGCTGCGCGGGCGCCGGAACCGGCGGGACCGCAGGGCCTTTCGTGGCGATGTCGATGCCGAGTTCGATCCGGGTCGTCTCCACCAGTGCCCGCTCCTGCTCGGCGGCATGGCGCATCGCCTTCTGCCACAGCGAGGCCATCTCCTCGAGCTCCTCGACCGTGGCCTCCACATCGATGTGCAGCTTCAGCCGCTGCATGGTGATGTGCTGGGCGGCGGTGAGGGTGCGCAGTAGGTCTTCGCACTTGTTCGGAATCCGGCGGTGCGCCACGACCCGCAATCGAGTCAGCATGCCGTTCGGGCGATCCCAGATCACCTTGTGGATCTGCGCGCCGACGCTGTCGATCTCCTCCACGGTGACGAGATCCCATTCCCCGCAGCTGGTCAGATCGGCGCGCACCGAGGCCGAGGTCTCCAGGATCGAGGCGACCGCGGCGAGCACGGCCTCCCGGCGCCACGCCTCGTGATCGCGCTGGTCACCCACCATGTTCGACAGCTCGACATTGCGCTGCGCTGCGTCGAGTGCCTGCCTGCCGCGCTCGTCGGCCGCGGCGATGCCGTCGCGGTGGGTGCGGTTGTTGGCGATGACACCGACCAGAACTGCGGCGGCGACGACGAGCGAACCGAGGAGTGGGAGCCACTGAGTCACCCGCCGATCATTGCACCGAGGCACCGCACAGTCATCATGATCGGCGCGTTGCCTGGCGATGTCGCGCGGAGTGTCGTCGGCGGGGAGGTGTCGGCCGTCCTGCTGGTTTGGCCGGATATCGACGAAAGATGTCACTCGCGCCACTCGCGGCAGGGGCTCTGCCAAATCATAGGATGAACTGCGCGAGGACGAATCTCGTCGCGGGATCGAAATGGTGGTGAGCTGTGAGTAAGCGCGGGTGGGTGCTGTTTCTGGCGCTCGGCGTGATCTGGGGCGTGCCGTACGCGATGATCCGCATCGCGGTCGAGAGCATCGATCCGGTGGTGGTCGCCTTCGGGCGAACCGCGATCGGCGGCCTGATCCTGCTGCCGATCGCCCTGTACACCAACGCCTTCCGCGGCGTCGCCGCCCGCTGGCGAATGTTGCTCGCCTACACCGCGATCGAGATCGTCGGGCCGTGGGTGCTGCTCGGTTACGCCGAGCAGACACTGCACAGCTCGACCGTCGGCTTGCTCGTCGCCGCGGTTCCGCTGATCGCCATCGTCATCGTGACGTTACTCGGCCACGACCGTTTCGACGGACGCCGCACAATCGGCCTGCTGATCGGCTTCGCCGGTGTCGCAGCACTTGTCGGCCTCGATCTCGACCTGACCGACCCGGCGGCACTGGCCGCCGTCGCGGTCACCACGGTCGGCTACGCGATCGGCCCGATCATCTACGATCGCACCCTCGCCGACCTGCCCGCACTCGGCGTCGTCACCGCGTCGCTGCTGCTGGCCGCGCTGGTCTACACCCCGTTCACCGCCGTGTCCTGGCCTGCGCACATCCCCGCCGACGCCGCCTGGTCGGTCCTCGGTCTCGCCGTGATCTGCACGGCCACCGCGTTTCTCGTCTTCTTCGCGCTCATCGCCGAGGTCGGACCGGCGCGCGCCACCGTCATCACCTACGTCAATCCGGCGGTCGCGATCGTCCTCGGCGTGGCGGCCCTCGGCGAACCGCTGACGATCGGCATGGCGATCGGGTTCCCGCTGGTCGTCATCGGCTCGATCATCGGTACCCGGAGTGCCACGCGGGTCCAGGACAGATTGCCCGCGCCCGCCGACAGCTGCTGAGAAACGACAATCCCCGGTGGGCAGCGTGGCCCACCGGGGATTGTTCGGTCTCGATCAGTTCGTCGGAGCCGGGGTGGTGGTCGTCGGCTCGACGGTCGTGGTCGGCGCCACCGTGGTGGTGGTCGGCGCGGGCGCCGCCGTCGTGGTCGTCGGCTCGGGCGCCGCGGCCTGGTTCGTCGCCGGTTCCTGAACCGGAGCGGGCGTCGTTGTCGACGGCGTCGTCGTGGACGGGGTGACCGTCGTGGTCGAGGTGGTCGTGCTCGTGCCCGTCGTCGATGTGGTGGTCGGCGACGACGTCTTGGCCGTTGTCGTCGACTTCGCCGTCGTGGTGCTCGGCGCCACCGCGGTGGTGGTCGTGGCCGGCTTCGTCGGCGCGGCCAGCGCGGCGGTCACATCGTCATCGGTGGGCGCCGCCTTGGTGTCCACCTTCTCGCCCGCCTGCGCCTGCTTGGCCAGGTGGGTCAGCCACGCCGCCGCGTACTCGGCGGAGGTCAGCGGCTTGCCGTTGGCGGTGTCGGAGTCACGCCAGTAGTCGAAGTGATGACCGGTGCCGTTCGGGCCGAGGGTCAGCTGGTACGGATCGCTCATCGCCACGGGGATGGTGTTCTGGTTCGTCACGATCAGCCCGACGATCTCGTTGAACACCTTCTGCGGCAGGTACGCCAGCGGCGAGATCTGCTCACCGGCGATGGTGTCGACCTTGGCGGGCGCCTTGGTCTCGCCCGGCTTGTAGTCCGGATCCGACACCTTCAGCAACACGTCGAGGAAGGTCTCGTCGCTGGCCATCCAGTTCGGGTTGGCGGCGATGTCGGAGAAGGCCGCCATCGCGATCCGGCCGAGAGTGAAGGCCATGTCCTGACCGGTGGCCGGGGTCAGGCCGTCGCGCTGCAGGTCGTCGACGTTGATCTGCCTGCCGACATTGGCGGCCAGCTGCAGCAGGGAGATGTTCTCCGGCGCCGCGCAGGTGAGGTCGCCCTCGGAGCAGAACGAGGCGATCTTGCCGTTGAGCGCGCCGAAGCCGCCGCCGGTGGTCACGCCCTGGCCCGAGATCGGCTTGGTGCCGTCCTGGTACTTCTGGTCGAAGCCGTCCGGGTTGGCGAACGGGTCCTCGGCGCCGATGAAGGTGCCGTCGCCCGCCTTGCGACCGGCGTCGGCGAACATCACCACGCCGAGCACGTCGTCGGGATCGACGACCGAGTAGCCGTCGGCGGGGTTGTCGTTGCCGATCCCCTCCGCGACGCGGCGCACCACGTCGGCGCCCTCGCTGTAGCCGACGATGGAGAACTTGGTGTCCGGGCAGGCGGCGGAGATCTCACGCATCACCTGCTGGGTGTTGGCGACGCCCTGGTTGACCGCGTCCTCGTAGGTCCGCATGTCCGCCGGGTAGGCGATGTAGATCGCCGCGTACTGGCCCTCGGCCAGGTCGTCGCGCGGCGCGTTCACCACCGGGTCGACCCAGACGCTGCTGTGATCGCCCGACAGCGCCGCGGGCAGCGGGTTGCCGTTGGCGTCGAGCAGCATCGCCGTTGTGCCCTCGACCGGGGTGTCGTTGCGGCCTGCCACCGAGATGGTGACCATCTCGCGGCACTCGGTGACCGAGGTGGTCAGCTGGTAGGTGGGCGACTCGGGCTGCGACGTCACCGCGAACGACGCGGCGACGATGGCCGCGACACCCAGCGCCGCCGGTGCGGCGACAGCCGAAGCGATGCGATGTTTCGCAAGGAACTCGCGCAGTTTCATATTCTGATCCCGTTCGAATGACCTACAGGTGGGCAGGCCCCCCGACGGGCCGTTTGTCACGACCTTTGTCGTCCCACCCAGCAAGATCGTTACTGCCGCGAACAGGAACTATCGCCCCTGGTTCCTGGGGCACCCGGCCTGGCCGCCGGGTCCGGCCGACCGGTCCTACCTCCCAGCCCGGAAACATTCGGCTACCGGAACGTCTCCGGGGTGGGCGGATTCTCGGTGGTAGGTCAGCCTATTCCGCTTCCGTTCGTCACCGGATGGTCCGCCATACCCTCGGGCAGCCATTGGGTGTGCGCGAGCGCTTCGAAAACACAGATCAACAACAATTTACGGCCACGTTGCCCGCCGCTGAGCTCGGGTTCGGCAGATGTTTCCTGACCGCGTACTCCGGCCGCGGCGACGCGTCGTGGTCCCGGCTCGGACAGCATCCAGAACAGTTCCGGCCCCATCAGGGTCGAGCGACCACCGGTCTCGATGAACCAGCGTCCGGAGTATTCGATCATCAGATCGGTGAATGCTTCCGCGTTGCCGATCGCTTCGGTGAGCTGGGTCATAGAACCCGATCGATCCAGGCTGCTCTGGATGATCGAAGCCAAGCGGATCGCGAGTTCCCGAAACTGCTCCAAACCTTGGTCCTGCCACACTGTCATCGCCATTTTCTGCTCCCTCGAGTGGTGGTGGGGTGAGTGCGAACGTCGAGCGGCGTGCATCGTCAGAAACGTATTCCGGTCGTAGTGAACTGGGGTCCGTCGATGACATCCACGGACGTCGGCCAGTGCGGCGATCCGACACCGGTGGCCTGCCGTCTGGTGAACAGTGGCCCGGTGTTGTCGAGCGGGTAGACCTTCGGCACCTCCACCTCCACCTCGACGGGTGCGACGGTGGGCTCTGGTTCCGCGGCCTCGGCGCCACATTCAGCCGAGACCTGTCGGCCGCGTTCCCAGAGCATCAGCGTGAGATGCACGGCGAACAGCATCGTCAACGGCATGCCGGCGTAGATCGACATCGACACGACACCGCCACCGATCTCGTTGGCGTACTGGATATTTCCGGAAACAGAAATCAAGGTCGAGAAGGCGAACAACACGGTCGCGTACCACCAGCCCGCGCTCCACTGCGAGAACGAGGCGGTGGCGATGATGGAAGCGGCGACCAACCCGACTATGGCTATCGGCACGTTCGCCGCGAGTTCGGGCGGTACCAGATTTCGTATCGATAGATCATGTAATGCGGCGAAAGACATTTGAAACGAATTGACCGCCACCACTGCGGTAACAATCAACGATGCGTGTGCCATCCGGGGTCTGAACGAACTCAACCGGCCAATAAAGTGCGGCTCCCTGTGCGACGTGTCCGGTCCCACAGTGTCATCTGCAGGTACCGCAGCTGTGATCGTGGTCATAGCCGGGGAGGTTACAGTGGCGACCTCTCGGCAACTCGACCGCCCGGCCTCGGCGATCCGCTTCGTTCTCCGCGACCCCGGCTATCGCCAATTTCCCAGCGTAACAGTATTACCGCCGTATCTGGCTACCACCGGTGAAGGCGGAACCGTCACGGGGTCCGTTGGTGTTCAGGAAGACGACAGGACCGGTGCCCAGCTCACCGCCGGCATCGAGGGCGAGGGTCGCCGCCATGGCCTTCGCGGTATAGACGGGCTCGAGGATCAGCCCGGCGTCGGCGGCGAGTGCGCGGGCACGCTCGCCCTGCTCGGTGGGGTGACCGTAGCCCGCGCCGAGCTGGTCCTCGACGAGGACCAGCCGGTCGGGTGCGAGCTCGAGCCGCGGCAGGGGAGCGCCACGCTTGCGCAGCAGCGCCTCGGTCCGTCGCGCGGACCGCAGCAGGGTCGTGGCATCCAGCCGGAGCTGATCGTTGACGACCACCCCGACCACCCGGGTCGACAACCCCGCGAGCTCGAGTCCGAGCAGCAGCCCGGCCGCGGTCCCGCCCGATCCGATCGCGGTGACGACATGCGTCGGCTCCGGCACCACACCCGCGGCGACCTGATCGGCCAGCTCCAACGCCGCCTCGACATAGCCGAGCACGCCGACCGTCGACGACCCGCCCGCGGGCAGCAGATACGGAAGTTTGCCGCCTGCCGAATGCCTCGCGAGAAGGTAGGGGACAGCCGCGATCGTGCGCGCCTTCGTATGAGTGAAATGCAGTGTGGCACCGCTGTGCTCGAGCCGCGTGAGCTGAGCACGGACGTGCTCGTCGACCGGCTGATCGACGAGCGCCAGCGCCGTCTTCAGCCCATACTCCTTCGCGTACAACGCGGTAGCGAGTCCCCAATTCGTCCCTAGCCCACCGACAGTGAAGATCGTCCGCCGTCCCCGCCGCAGCGCATCGGGGATCAGCCATTCGAGCTTGCGGACCTTGTTTCCACCCCACCCTCCGTCTCCGAAAAGCCCATCGTCCTTGAGCCACAACTGCGTTGACCCCGCGGAAAGCCCGGAAAGCTCGCGCACCGTGGTCGGTCCCGAACCGAGCCGGATGTGCGGCAAGGTATTCCGCAACTCGTCGAACCGGTCATGCAGCAGCGCAGTCATGCTCGCCTCCTATCCTTCTTACTTCCGTGCCTGGTCGAGTCCCGCGACTTCGCGCACCGAGTCGGCGATGGCCCGGAAGTCCTTGCGCAGGATGGCACCGTGATTGCTGGGCACCTTAGCGCCGATGCGGACATTCGGGTTGCGGGTGGTCGCCGCGTCGAGGCCGCTGCGGATCTTCTCCTGCTCGTCGCGCTTACTACCGAACGACGTGCCCGAGGCGACCAGATACCGCACCGGGACGGTGATCCCGTCCAGCACCGGACCCAGCTCGCTGGAACGGGAGAGCTTGCCGAGCTCGATATTGCTCTCGGCCTGCTGCGCCGCGGTCATCCGCGGGGCCAACCCGGTCGGACGCAGCAACGGCATGAACCAGCTCAACCGCTTGAACAGCGTGCGAATCCGCTGCTCCATGGCATCGTCGAGCCAGTCGTACGGAAACGCGCCGTCGACGAGAACCGCACCGATGGCCCGTTCCGGATTCCGTTCGGCCCAATGCGCCCCGACGACCGCGCCGTAGGACCAGCCGACCACCAGCGCCCGGTCCACGCCCCGTGCCGCGAGCACCGCGTCGACATCACGGACAGCGGCCTCGAAGGAGTAGTCGGCGGACAGCTTCGACTTCCTGCCACGCGCCCGCTCGTCATAGGTGATGTGCCGGAACTCCGGCCCGAGCTCGGCAATGGTCTTGCGCCAGTACCCCTGGGTGGCGAACTGCCCGTTGAGGTAGACCACCGGGATCCCGTCACCACCGCTGTCGGTGACGGCCAGCGCCGTATCGTCGACGGCCACCATGCCGCTCCACGCGGTGTTCTCGGATTCGGTGTGGTTCGTGTGCTGCGCGGTCATGTCGCGATCACCCCTTCGGTTCGTCCTTCGTGATAGC
Organism: Nocardia sp. NPDC060259; assembly: GCF_042728775.1. Taxonomy (NCBI): domain Bacteria; kingdom Bacillati; phylum Actinomycetota; class Actinomycetes; order Mycobacteriales; family Nocardiaceae; genus Nocardia; species Nocardia sp. NPDC060259. The sequence goes on along the minus strand of NZ_JBHXAY010000019.1, from coordinate 36,125 downwards.
GACTACTTTCACGAGCCGGCCTGACACCGACCTGACACGCACCTGACGCACCCGCTGACACCACGCCGCGCGGTTTCCCGACGACTCGGCGAGGTCGCCATAGGATTGGCTATTCGCTCGATCCACATTTCGGAGGACACCAGGGCAGTCGGATTTTCCAGGTAACCAGGAAGGTGACCAATGTCCGTTTCTCGGAACGTTCTGGTGTTCGTCTGCGCGCTGGGCCTCCTGGCGGCGGCATGTTCGTCGAACGACACTGCGAAGGATTCGAGCTCGACCTCGGGCGCGCACCCGACGTTCTCCAGTGATGACCCGGCGAAAGCCGAGGCCATCATGCGGATCGTCGACGATTACATGGCGGAAGCGCACCTGAAGTCGGTGATCGTGCGCGTGACGGTCGACGGCGAAGAGATCGTCACCGCGGCCAGGGGCGAGTCCATGGCGGGCGTGCCCGCCACCACCGACATGCATTTCCGCAACGGCGCGGTCGCGATCTCCTACGTGTCGACCCTGCTGCTGATCCTGGCCGACGAGCGGAAACTGAGCCTCGACGACAAGCTCTCGAAATACCTGCCCGGCATTCCCGAAGCCGACCGCGTGAACCTGCGCCAGCTGGCCCAGATGACCTCGGGCTATCACGATTTCGTGCTCGGGAACGAGAAATTCGCCGAGATCGCTTTCGCGGATCCGTACAAGGCGTGGACCACCGAGGAGCAACTCGCGCTCGCGATCAACGACCCCCTGTGGTTCGAGCCGGGAACCAACTGGGCCTACGCGCACACGAACTACGTACTCCTCGGGTTGGCGCTGGAGAAGGTCACGGGCAAATCGCTCGCGGATGCCTTGCAGGAGAGGGTCCTCGGCCCGCTCGACCTGAAGAACACCGTGCCGAACCTCACGCCCTATATCCCCGAGCCGGTCCTGCACTCGTTCACCTCGGAACGACGCGAGTACTTCGAATTGGCGCCCGACGTACCGTTCTACGAGGAATCGACCTACTGGAATCCGTCGTGGACGATCAGCCATGGTGCGATCCAGACGAGCGACATCTTCGACCTGGAGCGCAGTGCCGTCGCCATCGGCAGCGGCGAACTGCTGTCCGAGGAGTCGTACCGGGCGATGACGACCACGGACCTGCGCGGCAAGACGACAACGGTCCCCGGTTGCGTCAACTGCAGGCCGCTCGACGATTTCCAGACCTATGGTCTCGGCCTGTGGCTCACCGGCGACTGGTCCTACCAGAACCCACTGTTCTTCGGCGGTGCCGCGGTCAACGCCTACCTGCCGTCGCGGAAGATCGCGATCGCGGTCGCCGTCACCTTCCTGCCCCAGGCGTTCAGCTCCACCGGCGGCTACTCGAACGGCGGTGACGCGCTGTTCCGCAAGATCGGCGCGTACCTCGCCCCGAACGACGCGCCGCCGGTGAAGAAAGACGTTCCGCCGCAGGGCGGGTCGTAGCCGATGGCGGACTGGGACGGCGCGGGCTACGCCGACATCAGCGCACTCCAGCGGGCGATGGCGACGGACGCGGTGGAGTCCGTCGCGGTCGCGGGTGCCGAGCGCGTGCTCGATGTCGGTTGTGGCGACGGCTATGTGACGCGCCTGATCGCGGCGCGGGTGCCCGGCGGTTCCGTGCTCGGCGTCGACCCGTCACCGCGGATGATCGAGGCCGCCCGCACGGCCGACGACCAGCTCACGAATGTCGACTTCCAGGTCGGCGATGTCACGACCATGACCTTCGCCCGCGAGTTCGACCTCGTCGTTTCGTTCAACGCCCTGCACTGGGTGGTCGATCAGGAAACCGCCTACCGGCACATCGCCGCGGCCCTCGCACCCGGCGGACGGGTGCTCGTGCAGTATGTCTGCGCCGGACCGCGCCCGAGCGTCGAGGACATCGCGATGGCGGTCACCGGCGACGCGCGGTGGTCGGCGGCATTCGCCGATTTCACGCGCCCCTACACGCATATCGAACCCAGCGCGCTGACCGCGATCGCGGCGAGCGCAGACCTCGAACTCGCCGCGCGATCCGTGACCGACCGCGAATGGGACTTCGGCACCCGCGAGGCCTTCGCCCGGTGGTGCACGGTCGGGTTCGCGGACTGGACCGCCCGCTTGCCCGCCGCCGACGTCCCCGCCTTCGTGGACGAGGTCGTCGACCGCTACGAAGCCGTCATCGGCAGGCCGGGGCTGTTCCGATTCCTGCAGATGCGGGCCGAACTGTCGCGGCGCCCGCAGGACACCGCAGGCAGTCGGCGATCCCTAGGCGAATCCGCGTAGGCCCCTCGGCTCTTTCGCCGGCAATGCGTCGAGAACCATGGCGCCCTTGGCTTCAACAAGACGACACGTCTCGTATTGACAATCGGGCCGACATGATGCAGAGTTCTCTCCATCAGCGAGACGCAACGTCTCGTTTCATAGCTGGAGGAGCGCTTATGCCCAGAACCTGGTTCATCACCGGCGCCAATCGCGGTCTCGGCCGCGCGTTCACCGTCGCGGCCCTGGCCGCAGGCGACACCGTCGTCGCGACCGCTCGCGACCCACACACCATGTCCGACCTCGCCGATGCGCGACTCACGGTGCTGCCCCTCGACGTGCGTGACCGTGATCAGGTATTCGCCACGGTGGCCAAGGCATTCGACGTCACCGGCCGCATCGACGTCCTCGTCAACAATGCCGGCTACGGACTCGTCGGCGCGCTCGAGGAACTGACCGAAACCCAGATCCGCGACCAGATGGACACCAATTTCTATGGCGCCCTGTGGGTGTCACAGGCCGCGCTCCCCTACCTGCGCGCGCAAGGGTCCGGCCACATCGTGCAGATCTCGACAGTCGGCGCGGTCGGCTCCCTGCCGCTGTTCAGCATGTACAACGCCAGTAAGTGGGCCCTCGAAGGCTTCAGCGCCTCCCTCGCCGACGAACTGCGCCCCTTCGGCATCAAGGTCACCCTCGCCCAGATGGGCGGCTTCGACACCGACTGGGCCAAGTCGAGCATGAAGTTCGCCGATGGTATCGCGGCGTATTCCACTGTCCGCGAATCCATTCTCGGCATGCCGGAATACCCGGACATGTCCGCCCTGCCCACGGCAGCCGAGGACATTGCGACCGAACCAGCGGCCGACAACGAATGGGTCGAAGCCGCACCGGAAGTCGCCGCCGCCGGCCTGCTCGCCCTCGTCGACGACCCGAACCCGCCGCTGCGCAAGATCATCGGACCCGGCGCGCATCAGATGGTCGCCATGGCCCTCGACGCCCGCCGCCAGGACTACCTCACCGACGCCGAATTCACCTGGCCCGCCTGACCGTAGCCAGCGCCGCACGAATGGGATATGGATGCTGGAACGTCTCGAACTGGAGGCATTTCTCACCCTCGCCGAGGAATTGCACTTCGGCAGGACGGCGGAGCGCCTCTGCGTGACGACGAGTCGAATCAGCCAGACGATTCAGAAGCTGGAGCGCCGCATAGGCGCACCGTTGTTCGAGCGCAACAGCCGCATCGTGCGGCTCACACCGCTCGGCAAGCGGCTGCGCGACGAGTTGCGGCCCGCCTATGACCAGATCGCGGCCAGTGTCATCGCGGCGAGCAGTGGCCGCTGCGTCGAACAGCGCATCACGGTGGGGTTTTCCGCGCCGTGGTGCGGGAATCTGGTCGTGCGGGCGGCGGATGCCTTCCGGATTCGCTTTCCGAACGCTGTTGTCGATATCGAGGAGATCCAGCTGGTCGATCCGCTCGGCCGCATGCGTTCGGGCGCAGTGGATCTGCAGCTCACCGAGTTCCCGATCGCCGAACCCGATATCACCACGGGTTCGATCATCTTCTCCGAACCGCGTGGACTGATGGTGCCCGAAGGGCATCCGTTCGCGGTACGGGAATCGGTATCGGTGGAGGATCTGGCCGACGCGACACTGGTCACCATCACCGACGAACGCGTTCCGCGTTACTGGATGGACTGCTACTTTCCGCGGCGGACACCATCGGGTCGGTCGATATCGCAGGGTCCCGCCACGAACTTCTGGCCCGAGGTGCTGGTTCACGTCAGTCAGGGCATCGGTGTCAGTACCGTCGCGCTCCGGGCCGAGGACTTCTATTCCCGGCCGCATATGGTTTTCGTGCCCTTCCGCGACGCGCCCCCGATCGACTACGGCCTCCTGTGGCCTGCCGCGGGTAGGAACCTCCTCGTGCAGCCGTTCCTGGAGACAATCGCCGAGGCCGCCGGATCGCTGTGACGGGCATGCGCGCGCATCGTTGAATGTCGCTTAGCGATGCGTTGCCGAAATACCGCTTGTCGGTGGGTTTTCGGGTGGCGATGCTGAGGGAACATCCACTCAGCATCGAAAGGTTGTCCATGCGCAAGATCATCGAATCCACCTTCGTCACGACCGACGGGGTTGTCGGCGAGCCACACGAGTGGGGTGGGCCGTACTGGGATGCCGAGCACAGCGAGTACGCGTCCGAGCTGCTGTTCGCCTGCGATGCGCTCCTGCTCGGCCGGGAAACCTATGCCGGATTCGCGCAGGTGTGGCCTACTCGCCCCGCCGATGATCCGTATGCGGCCCGGATCAACGCCATGCCCAAATACGTCGCGTCCCGCACCCTCGCGCAGCAGGACGCCACGTGGAACGCCACTGTCCTGCAGGGGGATATCGTCGACGCGGTGCGCGCCCTCAAGGCGGAGGACGGCCGTGACATTCTCAAGTTCGGCACCGGGTCGCTGTCGCACGCGTTGCTCGAGGCGAAACTGGTCGACGAATACCACTTCTGGATCTTCCCTGCCATCGCGGGCGCGGGTGAGCGGCTCTTCGAGGGCTACGCGCACCTCACCCACCTCGAATTGCTCGGGACGACCACCTTCAAATCCGGCATCGTCGTGCACCGCCTCGCCCCGCGCTGATCACCAGCGTCGCCTCACCGCGATCGGGCCTCTTCCAGCTGGAAGTCGTCGAACCGGGCACGTGCCTGCTCGACCTCGGGGAGGGTGTCGGTGGTCCAGAGCAGCAGCGCGTCGATAAGTCCCTGCAGCGTCCGGCCGATCGGGGAGATGCGGTATTCGACGGCGACCGGCCGGGTCTGGGTGACCACCCGCTCGACCATCCCATTGCGTTCCAGTCGCCGCAGCGCCGCCGTGAGCGATTTCTGGGTCACCACCGGTATCGCTCTGCGGAGTTCGTTGAAACGCAACGGCTGATCGCAGAGCGCCTCCATGATCTGCAGCGACCACTTGTCGAGCATCTGATCGAGCAACTCACGGTGCTGCGCGGTGAGCTGGGGGACCGCGTCGGTTTCCTGCATGACACCTAGTCTCGTTGAAGTGCCCTTCGAATACCACGTATACATCGGATACCTAGTCCGATCGTGAAGGGAACCACCCATGACCGTGCAGCTCATCACCCCGCCGAACATGTTCGGCCCCGTTCCGTACCACCATGTTTCGATCAGCACCGGCACGCGCCACGTCCACGTCGCCGGTCAGATCGCTCGCGACGCCGATGGCAACCGGGTAGCCGAGGGCGACCTCGCGGGCCAGCTCGCCCAGTCCCTCCGCAACACCGCCCGCGGCCTGGCCGGCGCGGGCGCCACCTTCGCCGACGTCGTCCGCCTCCGCTTCTTCGTCACCAACTGGACCCCCGACAAATACGCCGACTTCCTCGACGGCATCAACCAGGTCGCCGAAGAACTCGCCCTGCCCGACCCGCTCCCACCCCTGTCCGCCATCGGCGTCGACTACCTCTTCGAACCCGACGTCCTGGTCGAGGTGGAGGCCTACGCCGTCGTCGACTGACTCGACCCGAAGTCCGTCCTCGGCGTGAGCACAAGGCCGCGACCCCGCTCCGGTGTAAAGCTCTCCGCCAGAGCGGGATCGGCGAGCAGTGCGATCGGAGCGAGGTGATCAGCCTTCCGCGGCTGCCACCATGGCAGCGCCGCGCATCCCGCATCCGCTGAGGGCTGAAGTACTTTGTGCGCTGAGGGGCTCGCCGCTGCCATGGCTGCTGACCGTACAACCGATCGGACAGCGCGGCTGATGACCTCTGGATACCATCGCACCAGCGCGCGAGCTACCGGTGTCCGGCCTGTTGTGTTCGGCACGAACCCTGATAGTTGCCATGCGCGATGTCAGCTGATACTCCTTGTCCGGTTGCTACAAACGCTACGAGGTACGCGCAGGGGGTATTATGCGGCACGATATGAGCGTTCCGAATTTTGCGGGAGATATTGTCGACATTGCAGTCGGCAATCCGGCTCATCCCATCGGCTTCGGGTTTCTTAGGCCGCTGGAATCTGGATGCTATCAACTGCGGGCTGAATTGCGGCCGTCCGATTGGGCGGGTTTGAAGATAATATCCGGCTTGTGTCGTGATCGCCAATTTCTGATGTATGGAGGCCGCATATCTGGGGGTTACGGCATGCAGCTGGCGGTCAACGCGCGAGATCTTTTTGTCGCCCGCAATTACTTCGACACCGAATCGTCAGCGTCTTCGTTGGAAATATTGGACGGGATACGGGGCATCATGTTGCAATTCAAGCCGTCCGATGTTGCGCCGACATTCGGCCTTCGAAGTGGGCTGCCATTGGCGGTCGGGGGCGATTTTGCGGTCGGCATCGACTATGCGAAGCTCGATGAGCCGATATCCTACGAGGGCTCGATGGCTGCGGTGACTCTGCACCGACTCTCGCGACATTTTGAGGATGCAATGCGGGAGGTGGTGGCGGACTCGCACGCTGAGCGGGTCGTCGTGGAGTTTCATTTCTCGAAGATCGTGGATGTCGAACAAGCGCGCATCGCTGTCAAGGCATTGCGGATACTTCTCCTTTATATGGAGGGTAGTGCCGAACCTGAAAGTGTCGATGTCGTTCTCGAAAATGAGTACTTCATGTGGCGTGGGGCGGAGTTCTCTTCGGTAGCGCCTGGATTCGATCGCCCGAACTTTCGTCTGGGCAATGGCGATTTGTTAGCTCTGATTCGGTTGATGCATGACTTCATTTTCCGTTTGGTGGAGATTCCTCACGTAGTCGAAGTTCTCGGTGAAATCGTATTCGGCCAAGTGCCGCACCGATATCAAGTGACACTTCTGGGCACCGCGTGGGAACACGTGGTCGAGAGTTCGTCGTCAGCGAATGGTTCACTAAAAGTGAGGGACGCAGTGGCGGCAACACTCGCCGCCGTCACGCAAGGTGATGCTGAGGTTGGCAAGCTGATCGATCTGTCCTGGAACACGTATAACAAACTGAAACATCGAAACTTGAGAAGTGTATCGAACATGCCTACGCGGATGGTAGTCGATGACAGAAATATCGATGATATGGAGCTTCTTGCAAGCTTTATGACACATGTGGTGGTCGTGATGATCTTGCATGAGATCGGTTTCGCAGCGGGGGCATCAATCCTAGCAGGTGACCTTGTAGATGTGACCACTTCAGCGGGCACAATCCAGTCGAAGTATGGAGTTCTACTACGGAATCATTCGAGTACCGATACTGCGTAAGTAGGCGACATAACGAGCATCACCCTCTGGCCATGTCCACGAACCTACTCAGGTGCAGCTGGTGGGCGACGGTGATGGTGGCGGTGGGGCCGTTACGGTGCTTGCCGACGATGAGGTCGGCTTCGCCGCCGCGGGGGTCGTCGCGTTCGAAGGCGTCGGGCCGATGTAGCAGGATGACCATGTCGGCGTCCTGTTCCAGCGAGTTGTGGGCTGAAATTCCTTGCGCCACAAAGTTATGCGTCCCCGGAACGGTGCCGTCGTAGACGTCTTGTTCGCCGAGGCTGGTGATTTCGGCGATCTTGTCCCAGAACACGTCGTTGGTGGCGAGCATGTCGATGTCGGCGTCGTCGAGGACGGTGGCTACGCGGGCTAGACGGGACCGGCTGGGGGAATGCTTCCACATTGTGCTGCCGCAGAAGCGAGAACCCATGGCGGCAGAGAATTCACGGTGCGTCATTTGCTTTTCGGCCAGCAGGGTGCGGACCCGGCCCCAGACCTCGGCGGGGACGGTGTCGACGTTCGTGTTGCGGGTCATCGGTTCCAGCTCGGCGAGCGCGGTCTCGGCGGACTGACCACGGGCGCCGTGCACGCCGACATCGCGCAGGAACACCGTCTGGTTTTCGCTGCCGTCGATTGTCAGGTGGTAGCAGGGGCGGTAATCGCCCTTGCGCACCGTTTTGATGCGTCCGTGCACCCCTAGTCGCAACAGCAGCTGGTTCACGTCGTCGACCAGACGCCGGCTTGTCGAGGCGTAGTAGACGCGCGCCTGGCGACCCTTGGCATCCCAGCGCACCGATCCGTCCGTCGCCCACAGGTGCCGCAGGAACAGCGCGACCTGATCGTCGGGCAGCGCGAAAATTGGTTCGGGAACGAACTTCTCGTAGCTGCGCAGGCCGAACAGGCCGAGAGAGTCCAGCCAGGCGGCGATCGGGTTGCGCTTGCCGTGGGTGAGGCGGTACGGCGCGGGCAGGCGCAGGGTGGTGACGCGCGCTGCGGCGTGCTCGTCACGGACCGCGCTGACACCGAAGTGCTCGGCGGCGGTGGTGACGGCAGCGAGGTTCTCCTCGTCGACGCCGGCGTAGCGGATCGGCTGGCGCTTGACGCAGGAACCGTCACCGATCATGTGCGCGAGCATCACGATCTCGGCTTCGGGAAGCCGGGTGGTGTGCGCAGGCTCGGGGACGCGTCGAGGCGTCGCGAGCCGATCGCCGACAGCGAGCTTGTCGAGCGCGATCCAGCCGTCGACGGTCAGGAACGGGTGGTTACCGGTGGCTTCGACTTCGCGGCCGGAAGCCAGGCGGAGGCGGAACACCTCCTTGCGGCCGCTCGGGAACACCTTGACCATCGGCCGCGCGACCATCCGCATGCGCTCGTCGAGCGACCATACGAGCGGCTGCTCACCGCTGGCGATCAGTTCGCCCAGCGTCACCTCGGCGCCATTGTCCGCGCGAAGGATTCGCGTCGACGCGGGCATGCAACCCGACTCACGAAGGTCGGACACCATGGGCCGCTTGTCGGTTCGCTGTTCCGGACCACGGTTCAGCTGCGAGATCGCGATCACCGGAACTTCGAGTTCCTTGGCGAGCAGCTTGAGATGCCGCGAGAATTCCGACACTTCCTGCTGCCGGGATTCGACCTTCTTGCCGGAGCTCATCAGCTGGAGGTAGTCCACGACGACGAGCTTCAGATCATGGCGCTGCTTGAGCCGCCGTGCCTTGGCGCGAATCTCCATCATCGTCAAGTTCGGGGAATCGTCGACGAACAGCGGCGCTTCGCTGATCTCGCTCATCCGCCGGGCGAGTTTGGTCCAGTCGTCGTCGCTCATCCGGCCGGATCGCATATCACCGAGTTTGATCTTCGCCTCGGCAGAGAGCAGACGCATGACGATCTCGGTCCGGCTCATCTCGAGCGAGAAGATCACGCTCGCCATCCCGTGCTTGATCGAGCAACTCCGCATGAAGTCCATGCCGAGCGTCGAGTTGTGGGTGGGCACCAGGGAACGGCCTGCCAAGTACATGTGGTCGGAATTGTCGACCTCCACGCAGCGAACCGGCAGTGGATCGATCTTGCGCACGTCGACGATCTGGCGTGCTTCGGAACGGGCGGTGCGTGGCACGGCGTGCGCGAAGTGATCGCGGGGTGTGCGCAGGCTGTGCGCGATCTCCCCGGTGGTGCGTACTACCGGATGTGGCGCGAGCGTCGGTGCCAGTGTCGTCCACTGGTGTTCTTCGTCGGCGACGAGCACCGTGCCGTCGGAGAACTCGACCTCGTAGCAGGGCCGGTCGGTCATGACTTCGGTGGTCGCCACGACGCGAGTCGCACGCCCGTCAGGCCCGAGCAGTTCGTCGCCGACCTGAATGTCGCCCATCGTGGTCCACCCGCGCGGCGTCGGTAGCGGCGTGTCGAGCGCCAGCGCCTTACCCACACCAGGTCGGGCCGCGACGATGATCATCTGGCCCGCGTGGAGGCCGTTGGTGAGTTCGTCGAGTTCGGTGAAGCCGGTGGGGACGCCGAGGGAGATGCCGCCGCGGGATGCGATGGAGTCGATTTCGTCCATGGTGGGCTGGAGGAGTTCTTCCAGCGGGGTGAAGTCCTCGGTGGTGCGGCGCTCGGTGACCTCGTAGATCTCGGCCTGGGCGCGGTCGACCACCTCGGCGACGTCCTGGCCGTCGGCACCCGCGTAGCCGAACTGGACGATGCGGGTGCCCGCTTCGACGAGGCGGCGCAGGATGGCCTTCTCGGCGACGATCTCGGCGTAGAAACCGGCGTTGGCGGCCGTCGGGACGGTCTGGGTGAGGGTGACCAGGTAGGGCGGGCCGCCGATGCGCTTGAGCTCGCCGCGGCGGTCGAGACCGGCGGCGACGGTGACGGGGTCGGCGGGCTCGCCGCGGCCGTACAGGTCGAGGATGGTGTCGTAGACGGCCTGGTGGGCGGGACGGTAGAAGTCGCCGGGGCGCAGCACCTCGACCACGTCGGCGATGGCGTCCTTGCTCAGCAGCATGCCGCCGAGGACGGACTGCTCCGCGGCCATGTCGTGCGGGGGCTGGCGGCCGAAGTCCTCGCCGGGGGGTTCGGGCGGGAAGTCCGTATGCGCGCGGTCACCGGTGGTGGTCACCAGAATCGACCGTCCTCTCTGCCCGCAGAACCGGGGGTTTCACATCGATGAACTCGTTGTACTCCCGGGCACCGACACGGATGTCAGCAATCGGTTGCCTGCGTGATTCCCGGGGTCGCGCGCAGGGCAATGCGACGAACCTAGGCGACGTTTCGGGGCGCCGCCAACCCCATATGTGCACACAACTGTGGATAACTTGGGGGTAGTTCACCCAGTGTTGTGTAGCTCCTGTGGAAAACGTGGGGAAAACCCAGGTCAGTGCGGTGGAACGCCCTGCTAGGCCCCCTTTTACTCAACTCTCCACCTGTGGATGAAAGAAGTCCCGGCGTGTCGGTCAAGGTGAACGGCCGGGCGTGTTGGGTAAACAGCGATGGTGCACGCTATGACGAGAGTCACAAATCTGCCGGTCGGTTTCGGCAATCATCCACAGGCTGAATAACCGGAGGTCAGCGAATTGCGGACCGTCGGCCGCCGGGGGTGACCTGCAGGGGAGCGATCTCTGGCTATCGTCCAGTTATCGCGATTTCAGCCGTGAAAAGGCAACGAGAAACCACCCCCATGTCGAACACGGGGGTGGCTCTCAGCGAACTCAGTTCGCGGCAACCTCGAGGTTGAACTTGGCAGCCACATCGGGGTGCAGGTGCACCACGATGCCGTGCTTGCCGGTCGCCTTGATGTGCGACTTCGGCAGCTCGATGCTGCGCTTGTCCACCACGGGGCCACCGGCAGCCTTGATGGCGGCGGCGACATCGGCCGTGGTGACCGAACCGAACAGCTTGCCGCTGTCGGCGGTCTTCACGGCCAGCGAGACCGAGTCAAGGCCCTCGATGGCCTGCTTCAGCTCGTTGGCGTGATCGAGGTCGCGCACCTTGCGGGCGTCCTGCGCCCGGCGGATGCCCTCGACCTGCTTCTGGGCGCCACGGGTGGCCACGATGGCCAGACCGCGGGGCAGCAGGTAGTTGCGGCCGTAGCCGTCCTTGACCTCGACGAGATCGCCCGGGGCACCGAGGTTGTCGACATCAGCGGTGAGGATGAGCTTCATCTGTCTGACTCCCTTTCTCAGCGAGCGGTCGACACGTAAGGCAGCAGGGCCACCTCACGCGAGTTCTTGACGGCGACAGCGATATCACGCTGGTGCTGGACGCAGTTGCCGGTGACGCGGCGGGCGCGGATCTTGCCGCGATCGCTGACGTACTTACGCAGCAGCGTGGTGTCCTTGTAATCGATATTGACGATTCCGGACTTGCTCTCCTTGCAGAAAGTGCAAGCCTTCTTCTTCAGCACCTTTTCGCGCGCGGGCGCTTTAGGCATGGTCTTCTCTCCGTACTATGAGTGCCGTTCCTCAGAACGGCGGTTCGTCATCCATGCGGCCGCCGCCCCCGAAGGAGCCGGCCGCGGGCGCGCTACCCCACGGATCGTCGTTGCCTGCGTTTCCGCCGCTCGACTGTCCGCCGCCACTGTTGGCGTTGTAGCCGCCTGCGCTTGCACCACCACCGGCATTGCCGGAACCGCCACCGAAGCCACCGCCGCCGCTGCGACCGGCCTTGGATACCTTCGCTGTGGCACTGCGCAGCGAAGGTCCGACTTCGTCGACCTCGAGTTCGACGACTGTGCGCTTCTCGCCCTCACGGGTTTCATACGAGCGCTGCTTGAGTCGTCCGCTCACGATCACGCGAGTCCCGCGAGTCAGGCTCTCGGCGACGTTTTCCGCTGCATCACGCCAGATGTTGCAGCGAAGGAAGAGCGTCTCGCCGTCTTTCCATTCGTTCGAATTGCGATCGAACACGCGGGGAGTCGAAGCGACGGTGAAATTCGCCACCGCTGCGCCCGCGGGCGTGAAACGAAGCTCAGGGTCTGCCGTCAAGTTTCCGATGACGGTGATGACCGTGTCGCCTGCCATGGGGGTTCCTCCTGCTCGGGGTGCAGTCCGCGTCTCGCTGTCGCGCTAGAGCCTAAAGATAGGCACCGACGAAAACGAGAGTTCGCTCTGCGGACTACTTGTCGTTGCGCAGAACCTTGGTGCGCAGCACCGTCTCGTTCAGGCCCAGCTGGCGATCGAGCTCGCTCACGGTGGCCGGGGTCGCGGTCAGTTCGACGACCGCGTAGATGCCTTCGGCCTGCTTGGCGATCTCGTAGGCGAGCCGGCGGCGGCCCCAGATGTCGACCTTGTCGACCTTGCCGCCCTCGGTCTTGACGACGTTGAGCAGGTTATCCAGGGACTGCCCGACGATGCGCTCGTCCAGGCTCGGGTCGAGGATGACCATAACTTCATAATGACGCACGGACCAATCACCTCCTGTGGACTAGGAAACGGCCATGGACTTTCCATGGCAGGAGGGTTCGTTGCGTCAGCAACCCGGTAAGGCTACATGAGCGGGCACTGAGCAGCGAAATCGATCTACTCCGCGGGTGCGCCCCTGGATCGCGGCGGCGCCGCATAATGTGGTCGATATGACCACTGCCGACCCACAGCAGCGCGCAGCACGTGGCGCGGCGCGGGCCACGGCGCTGACGTTCCTGATCGTGCTGTTGTGCGCGCTCACCCTCGCGATGGCCTATGCCAACAAGGCGCGGTGCGCGGGCGGCGCGATCGATGAAACCGGTCGCAGCCAGGTATTCGATGTCCGCAAGGATATGGATGTCTGCTATTCCGATATCCAGTTCCTCTGGATCGGCCGCGATATCGACAATCACGTCTTCCCGTATGTCGACGGCGGGATCACCGAGGAGGGCGCGCTCACCGGCGGCGCGGTGGAGTATCCGGTGCTCAGCGGTGTGCTCATGTGGGCGGGCGCGATCGGGGTCACCAACGACGCGGACTTCCTGTGGCATTCGGCGCTGCTGCTCACACCGTTCGCGCTGCTGACGGCGTGGATGCTGGCCCGGTTGGCAGGCCCGGCCGCGTTGCTGTGGGCGATCGGCCCGCCACTGGTGCTGTACGCGTTCCACAACTGGGAACTGCCGGTCGTGTGCACCGCGGTGGCGGCGGTCTACGTGATGTCCAAGCTGACCGGCCTGTCGATACGCACCCGCGGGATCATCGCCGCGGTGCTGCTCGCCATCGGGTTCTGCTTCAAGCTCTATCCGGGCATCTTCCTGCTGCCACTGGCGGTCTACATCCTCACCGAGGGCGCGCCGCGCGACGCGCGGCGCGTGCGTGATCTGGACGTGGCGGGCGCGGCGCAGGCACTGCTCGCGGCGATGGGCACGGTGGCCGCGGTGAATCTGCCGTTCGTGGTGGCGGGCGTCGAGGGCTGGCGGGCCTCGATCACCTTCCAGCAGATGCGCCAGGCCGACATCACCACGAACTCGATCTGGTACTGGGGACATCAGCTGATCTTCGGCCGCGACGCGGAGACGACGACCACCTGGCACGACATGGTCGCCGTTGCCTCGCCCGCGCTGATCCTGGCGTCCTTCGTGCTGGCGATGTGGCTCGGCCTGCGCCGCTGGACGCCGACTTCGCCCTTCCCGTGGGTGGGCGTGAGCGGCGCGATGCTGTGCGGATTCATGCTTTTCCACAAGGTCCACTCACCCCAGTACACCCTGTGGATAATTCCGTTCCTGGTGCTGCTTCGGGTGCCTTGGTCGCTGGTCGCGGCGTATCTGGTTGCCGACGCGGCGGTGGGGATCGGCGTCTTCCGGTACTTCTACTCGATGGGCGCCGGTGAGGGCGTCGAGCTGATGGAGGGGATCGTCCAGTTCGGCGTGTGGCTGCGCAGCGCCCTGCTCATCGTGCTGTTCTTCCTGTTCCTGCGGGCCGGGCTGCGCGGTGCGCGCCGGGCCGAATCGGCCTTCGCACTCTTCGATCGACGCGAACTCCAGCCGGTCGCCTGAGAACGACAGCGGCGGCGAATCCCGGTTCGGGACCCGCCGCCGCTGTGGCTATCGCTTGTTCGTGCCGCCGATCAGCTGACCGGTGCGGCTTCCTTGGACTCGTCCACCGCGTCCGGCTCGTCCTTGCGGTTGCGCAGGATGCTCGAGATGAACGCCGCGCCGATGAACGCCACGCCGATGAGACCGGTGATCAGCTCGTCGACGTGCACGCCGATCGAGATCAGCAGAATCGCCGCCAGCGCGCCGATCGCCCAGTGCGCGCCGTGCTCGAGGTACACGTACTCCGAGAGCGTGCCCTGACGGACCAGGTACACCGTGATCGACCGGACGAACATCGCGCCGATGAAGCCGAGGCCCAGCGCGATGATGATCGGGTCGGAGGTGATCGCGAACGCGCCGATCACGCCGTCGAAGGAGAACGACGCGTCGAGCACCTCGAGGTACAGGAACAGGAAGAACGCGGCCTTACCGGTCGCCTTCACCAGACCGGACGGGCCCGAAGCGGCGTTCTCCAGGTCCTCGGTGTGGAACATCGAGCCGAGGCCGTCGACCGCGATGTAGACGATCATGCCGAGCAGACCCGCGACCAGCACGGTCGACCGGTCCTCCTCCTTGGCCAGGAACTCGGCGGTGAGGATCAGGCCAGTGCCTGCCACGACCACCGACAGCATGTCGAGCTTGCCCGCCCTGGCCAGCGGCTTCTCCAGCCAGCTCAGCCAGGTGATCTCGCGCTCTTCGAAGATGAAGTTCAGGAACAGCAGCGCGAGGAACATGCCGCCGAACGCCGCGATCTGCGGGTGCGCGTCGGTCAGCAAGGTTTCGTAGCTGGGGCTGCCGTCAGGGAAGTAGGGTGCGTCGTCGGGGGGCGGGTTGAGGGCCAGGTCGAACGCCTCGATCGGACCGAGCCCGGCGGTGATCCACACGATGGCGAGCGGGAACACCAGTCGCATGCCGAACACGGCGATGACGACACCGATGGTCAGGAAGATCCGCTGCCAGAACTCGCTCATCCGCTGCAGGACGGTGGCGTTGATGACGGCGTTGTCGAACGACAGCGACACCTCGAGAATGCCGAGGATCGCGCACAGTGCGAGGGCGGTCGGACCTCCGTAGAGGAAGGCGACGACCAGCGATAACACCGTGACGGCGACGGACAGGCCGAATATGCGCGTAATCACGCGGAGGGACCTTTCTGTGTCACACGGACAGGGGGCCCGGTCAGTCGAGCCCCCTGTTCGCGATGGTGACTAGACGTTGACGCCGTAGTCGCGTGCGATACCGGCGAGGCCGGAGGCGTAGCCCTGCCCGATGGCACGGAACTTCCATTCGGCACCGTTGCGGTACAGCTCGCCGAAGACCATAGCGGTCTCGGTCGAGGCGTCCTCGGACAGGTCGTAGCGGGCGAGCTCGGTGCCGTTGGCCCGGTCGACGACGCGGATGTAGGCGTTGCGCACCTGGCCGAACGACTGCGAGCGGGTCTCCGCGTCGTAGATCGAGACGGGGAAGAAGATGCTCTCGATGGTCGGCGGGGTGTTGGCCAGGTCGACATTGATGACCTCGTCGTCGCCCTCGCCCTCACCGGTGGTGTTGTCGCCGGCGTGCTCGATGGCGCCTTCGGGGGACTTCAGGTTGTTGAAGAACACGAAGTGCTTGTCCGAGACAACCTTCTTGTCGGCGCCGGTCGCGATCGCGCTGGCGTCGAGGTCGAAGTCGGTGCCGGTGGTGGTGCGCACGTCCCAGCCGAGGCCGACCGCGACCGCGGTCAGGTTCGGAGCCTCTTTGGTCAGCGAGACATTGCCGCCCTTGGACAGACTGACACCCATGCGGGAATCCCTTCGGTTAGTCCGGTGTGTCGTTTCCCAGCATGTCCGAATCGCCGGGTACCGCTACGACAGTAATAGGTTTCGCGGAACTTGCGTAGGAACGAGCAGCAGCCCTGGTTAACGCGGGGAATCTCCTACCATCGGGACTGTGCGTGGTCGGGTCGCCGCGCGGTTCGGAAAGGGGACGTGCCGGTGACACCTCGCAGACGCGGATGGTTCAGATCGGGGGCCGATCATGAGTGGATCAGTGGGGCAAGGGCGGCCACGTCGTCGGCCTTCCTCGATATGGATCATCGGCAGACGGCGGCGGAGGCGGGCGTGGTGGCCAGCGAACAGGTCTTCCCCGACCGCCGGATCGGCGCGGTCTGGGAGCCGGTGCGCGCGCGGTGCTACGCCGCCGCCGGTGCGTATCTGAGTCTCACCGAAGAGCTCGACACCGCCGAAGCCACGGGCAGCCCGATCGCGGACGGGCCTGCCAGGGCGGATGTGCTGGTGCGTCAGCTCAACGACGCGGCGCGCGGGGTCGACGAGTTCTATCACTCCCATCGCAGCGGCCTGGAGGAAGCGGCGCGGGTGCGATCGGCGGTGCCACAGCTGCTGGCGCACGTGCGGGCCGAGGCCGAGCAGGTGCTCGCCGCCGCCGCGTCGTCGGGGTATGCGAGCTACCCCTCGATCGCGGCAGGTGTAAGGCGGCTGAATGAGGATCTGATCACAGCGTCCTCGGCCGATCCGCAGACCTCCGTCGCCGCCGCGCGCACGGCTGCGGCGGCGGTGCAGCAGGCGACGGCGGAATTGTCGGATGCGTTGGCGCAGGCCCCTTCTCGCGCTTCGGCGGCGGCGAAGGCGATCGCGTCGGTGACGACCCGGCTGGCCGCTGTCCGCAACCGCGCGAGTGGCCTCGGCCCCGCGTACTCGGCGCTGTTGCGCGAGTTCAGCGCTGCGAGTTCGGCGGACTTGACCAACAATGAGCGGGAAAGCCGGCGCGGCATCGACGCCGCGGACGCGGCGCTGGTGGGCGCGCGTGTCGCGGCTGCCGATCACGACCCGGAGACAGCCCTTGACCTGACCGCCACCGCGCGCCAGCACCTCGCCGAGGCCGAGCAGTTGGTCGACGCCGTCACCCGGCGCCTCGAACTGTTGCGCGAGGTGCGTGCCGACCCCGACGCGCACGCCCGCACCGTACGATTCCGGCTGCGGGACGCGCAGATGCTCGCGGTCGACCGAGGCCTGGTCGGCGAGTGGGGGTCGGTGCTCGATGCCCAAGCCGAACGCCTCGACCGCATCAATTCCGGACTGACGGGTCGTCATCCAGACTATTGGGCATATGTTTCCGAACTGGACACCGTCGCGGCGTTCATCGCCGGAGTGGTCGAACGCATCAGAAAACACGTAGGAACCGACAGGACTTAGGAATGCACAGGACATGATGACAGCGGGGTACGCGGTCGCGCCGGAGATCTGCCTGCGTAAGCAGGTTCCGCTGCGCCACTTCCGGCAATTGCACGGGCCGAGAGCCCGTGAGCTGTTCCTCCGCGAGCCGGAGCCGATCGTCGATGCCGACGACCGGGAGCTGCTGGCCACCGCGCTCGGCGCGACGCTGTATGTGCCCGCGACCCGCCCCGACCTGGCCGCCACCATCGCGCGGCGTGCGGCGCGCGGCGTGTGCTCGATGGTGATCGATCTCGAGGACGCCGTCGCCGACCATCAGGTGGAGGCGGCCAAGGAGCACGCCGTCGCGACGCTGGATCTGCTCGCCCGCAGCGAGGATCCGAACCCGATGCTGTTCATCCGGGTCCGCGACCCGCAGACCGTCACCGAGCTGGTCGACCAGCTCGGGCCGGGCGCCGATGTGCTCACCGGCTTCGTCTTCCCCAAGTTCGACGCCGTCACCGGGCCCGCCTACCTGGCCGCGCTCGCCGACGCGCGGCGCAGGCTGGATCGCCCGGTCTACGGCATGCCGGTGCTCGAATCGGCGAGCCTGGTGCATCGCCAGACCCGCGACGAGCAGCTCTCCCGCATCGCGGACTTACTCGGCGAACACCGCGACCAGCTGCTCGCGGTCCGGATCGGCGCCACCGACATGTGCTCGACCTTCGGCATCCGCCGCGACCGCGATCTCACGATCTACGACGTGCGCGTGGTCGCCGACGTGATCGCCGACATCGTCAACTACCTCGGCCGCGCCGACGGCACCGGTTTCATCATCACCGGGCCGGTGTGGGAGTACTTCGCCGATCACGAGCGGATGTTCCGGCCGCTGCTGCGGACCGCGCCGTTCGAGGAGTCCGACGCGGTGCCGTTCCGCCAGTACCTGGTCAGCCGGGACCTCGACGGCCTGCTGCGCGAGATCACCCTCGACCGCGCCAACGGCATCCAGGGCAAGACGGTGATCCACCCCTCGCACGTGGCCGCCGTGCACGCGCTGTCGGTGGTGACCCACGAGGAGTACGCCGACGCGCTGCACATCATGGAGGCCGACGTCGGCGGCGTCGCGGCCTCGGAATACCGCAACAAGATGAACGAGATGCGCCCGCACCGCAGTTGGGCCCGCCAGACGCTGGTCCGGGCTCGTGCGTTCGGGGTCGCCAACAAGGGAGTGTCCTTCGTGGATTTGCTGACAGCGATGATCGCCGAATGAGCGTGTTCGGACTCGACCTCGAAATACCGTGGGCGACAAAAAATCTGGGTATAGAACTGCGGCATGGTGCGTCGTTCGCCGCGTCGGCGGCCGAGGACGCGCTGCCCGGTGAGCTCTCGATCGCCGCGCTGGTCCAGCCGGGGCTGCGGCGCAATCCGCGGCGGGCGCACCTGCTGGTGTCGACCGTGCTCGGCAAGCATCTGCCGACCGATCCGCGCGTCGTGATCGGCGCGGGCAATCGCCTCGGCGACCTGGTGCGCGAGAAACTCGGTGACCGTGAGCCGGTCGTGCTCGGATTCGCCGAGACCGCAACCGGTTTGGGCCACTGCGTCGCCGCGCGTCTCGGTGCGAGCTGCTATCTGCACTCCACCCGCAGGGCGGAACCGCGAGCCACCACGCTGACCGGTTTCGAGGAAGGCCATTCGCACGCCACCTCGCACCTGCTGCAACCAGCACCAGCCGACATCTTCGTCAACGATCTGCCGCTGGTGCTGGTCGACGACGAGATCTCCACCGGTGACACCGCCATCGACGCCGTCCGCGCGCTGCACGCCTTCGCGCCCCGCTCGCACTACGTGCTCGCCTCGCTGGTCGACATGCGTACCGCCGCCGACCGGGCGAAGTTCGAGGCCTTCGCCGCCGAACTCGGCGCGCGCATCGATACCGTCTGCCTGGCCGCGGGTCGCACCGAGCTGCCCGATGGCCTGGTCGAGACGGTCACCGCGATGCCGGAACCAGAGCTCAATCCGATGGCAGCGCAGCGTGGTTCGTTCGGCCGGATCGAACTGACTTGGCCCGCTGACGTTCCCGAAGGCGGCAGACACGGCATTCTGAACTCCGATGTCGCGGCGTTCGATATCGCGCTGAAAGCCGCCACCGACGAGGTGCACTCGCGCCTCGATGCCGAGTTCGCCGGTCGTCCCGTGATCGTGCTCGGTCACGAGGAATTGATGTACCTGCCGCTGCGGCTCGCTGCCGAGCTGGCGGAATCGGGGACGCTCACCCGCTTCCAGACAACCACGCGCTCACCGGCTTACGTACTCGACGAGCCGGGCTACCCGCTGCGCCGTGGCTTCCGCTTCCACGCACCCGAGCCGGACGCGACCGCTCAGCGCTACCTGTACAACGCGCAGTGGACCGACGGCGATGCGGCGCCGGTGCTGCTGGTCGTCATCGACCCGCCCGCCGACACCGACGAACTCGTTTCCCCCGACGGTCTGGTCGACGTGCTCACCGCTTCGGGCGCCGACGTGCTGATCGCGGTGCTTCCCGGCGCGGATCCGCGCACCCTGCACGCGGATCGCACCGACGAGTCGACCGCGGGCGTCGCCGGGCCGGACACTGCGCGCCCGGACGTGACACCGTTGCACGGCCCCGACTTCGGTTCCTATGCGGCTGACGAGGTGTCGTGGCTGCTGAAGGATCTCTCCGGCGCTGACCTGGAAGCCGATGTCGCCGAACGCGAGCGGCGGATCCAGGCGGGCGTCGCCCACTACGCCGAATCCCTGCCGGTCGAGTACCAGCCCGACGCCGAGTACCGCGAGCTGTTCGACCGCGTGCTGGCCGACAGCGCGGAACGGCTGGCACTGGCGGTGGCCACGGTGGCCGAGCTCGTTGTCGCCGAACGCGGTGAGGACATCGTGCTGGTCTCGCTGGCCAGGGCGGGTACTCCGGTCGGCGTGCTCATGCGGCGCTGGCTGCGCAGCGGTGTGGGTCGTCCGAGCCTGACCGTGCCGCACTACGCGGTGTCGATCGTGCGTGATCGCGGCATCGATGCCGTGGCCTTGGATTACCTCGCCCACCATCACGATCCGTCCACGATCGTGTTCGTCGACGGCTGGACCGGCAAGGGCGCCATCACCCGCGAGCTCACCGAGGCGCTCGACGCCTATCACGCCGCCGGTGGCGCCCGGTTCAACGATGAGCTGGTCGTGCTCGCCGATCCCGGCAACTCCGTGCGCACCTACGGCACCCGCGACGACTTCCTGATCGCCTCCGCGTGCCTGAATTCCACGGTCTCGGGGCTGGTCTCGCGCACCGTCCTCAACGACACCCTGATCGGACCCGGTGAGTTCCACGGCGCCAAGTTCTATCGTGAGCTCGCCGACGCCGATGTCTCGAACCAGCTGCTCGACGCGGTGACGGCCGCCTTCGAGGGCATCCGCGATCAGGTTCCCGCCGCGGTCGCCGCGATCCGGGACTCCGATCGCACCCCCGACTGGTCGGGCTGGGCGTCGGTGGAGCGGGTGCGCGCCGAATATGGTGTCGCGACAGTGAATTTCGTGAAGCCGGGCGTCGGCGAGACCACCCGCGTACTGCTGCGCCGGGTACCGTGGCGGGTGCTGGTCCGGGAGGCCGATGCTCCCGAACACGCGCACATCCGCCTGCTCGCCGCGGCGCGCAATGTCCCGGTGGAAGTGGTCGGAGACCTGGCCTACTCCTGCATGGGCCTGATCAAGGAGCTGGATCAGTGACCGCCGACGCGCTGTTCGCCACCGATCTCGACCGCACGATGATCTTCTCGCGCAATGGCTTCGGCGGTGCCGACGCGGTGGCGAAGCAGTGTGTGGAGTACTACGAGGGCGAGCCGCTGTCGTACATGACCACCACCGCCGTGGAACGGCTCGGTGCGCTCGCCGCCCTCGCGCCGGTCATCCCGACGACGACCCGCACGATCGAACAGTTCCAGCGGATCGATCTGCCCGGCGCGCCGTGGCGCTACGCCGTCACCAGCAATGGCGGCAACATCCTGGTCGACGGCCTGCCCGATCCGACCTGGCGCACCGCGATCGACGATCAGGTGCGGGCCACCGGCGCCACCCTCGCCGAGGTCGGGGCCGAATGGCGGTCCCGCATCGATGATTCCTGGGTCACCAAGTACCGGGAGGCGGACGACCTGTTCTGCTACCTGGTGGTCCGGCCCGACGCGGTTCCGGAAGGTTTCCTCGCCGAATGGGACGCGTGGTGTCGCACGCAGGGCTGGTCGGCCTCGCAGCAGGGTCGCAAGATCTACACGATGCCCGACGCGGTCTCCAAGAGCCTGGCCGTTGCCGACGTCCGCCGCCGGTTGGTGGAATCCGGTGAATTGTCCGAGAACGCAGAGCTGTTCACCGCGGGCGACGGCGCGCTGGACGCCCCGATGCTGACCTCGGCCGACGCGGCGATCCGTCCCCGGCACGGTGAACTGGAGGAGCTGAACTTCACCAGCGCGAACCTCACCGTCACCGAGTCAGCGGGCATCCTCGCGGGGGTGGAGATCCTGGAGTGGTTCCACGACGCCCTCGAGCGCGCCGCGCTGACTGTGGGCGACGCGGCCTGAGAACCGAAACCCCGGGTGCCGCAGGAGCACCCGGGGTTGTCGGAATCAAGGCTGAGGGAACAGTCCCTTCGCCAGCACCGGCCACGACGTCTTGAGATCGTCCTGCCAGTAGCCCCACGAGTGGGTACCGGTATCGCGGTAGACGAAGGTGCCGGGAATGCCGAGCTGGTCCAGCCGCGCCTGCAGATTGTGCGAGGACACGAAGATCGCACCCTCGATCAGCGCGCCGAGGGCCACGGTCTTGGGTGTATCGGCGGGCTTCTCCATCCGGAACGGCCCACCGGGCTGATCGTGAATGCCAGGGATGCCGGTACCGGTGGAGACGAAAAGATGCGTACCGCGCAGCTTCTCGGCATTGACCAGCGGATCGTTGGCCGCCCACAGCGGCCCGCCGACCGGCCCCCACATGTTCTCGGCATCACCGCCGCCGTACAGCTCGACGGTCAGCTTCACCGCCTGCTGACCCGCCGGATCACTCACCTGGGTGAGTCCGCTGTAGACCGCCGCGCTGCGGAACAGCCCCGGCTTGGCGATAGCCAGGTTCAGCACGGGGATACCCGACATCGACAGGCCCGCAATGGCATTGATCCCATTGGTGCCGAGCGCCGCGTCGATCAGCGGCGGCAGCTCCTCGGCGATATAGGTCTGCCACTTGTTCACCCCGAGCACCGGATCGGGCTTGACCCAGTCGGTGTAGAACGTCCACGCCCCGCCGATGATCTGCACGACGTTGACGTCCTTGTCGGACAGGAAGTCCAGCGCATCGGTCCGCAGCTGCCACGAGGCACGGTCCACCCCGCCACCCGCACCGTTGAGCAGATACAGCGCCGGTTTCGGGGTAGCGGTATCAGCAGGCCGCTGAACGTCGACCGGGAACGTCTGATTCATCGCGGCCGAATGTACGAACAGCCGCAGATGCCGCGCATCGGTGACCTCCATCCGCTCGATGAAGGACCCATCCGGCGAGGTCACGGAGCCGAGCGTGACGCCGGGCGCACCGACAGGCGCGGCGGACACGGGGATACCGGTAACGATCGACGCGGCGACAGCGCACAGCACCGTCGCCACGACCCGTCGAATGCTGCGACGCTGCACTGCGCCCACTCCTCTGATCGAGCAACCGCCGACTCATACTCTCGGCGGCCCCCACCGTAACGGCACTCCCGCACCCACCGTCAGCTTTTGGAGCGTACTCGTTTCAGAATTTGCCCGCCCGCCCGAAGGGCTCGCTCAGTAGTGCTGCTGCTGACCGGCGAGCTGCTGCTGGACGACCCCGTGGATCCGTTGCAATCCGCCCACGGTGATACCGCTCTGCAGCTGACCTTCGATGGTCCTGACCAGCGCGTTGTCGCTCATCACCTTTTCCGAGGACTGGATGAGCACGGTGCCGGCGCCGGTGAAGTCGAACTGGCGCTCCTCGCCCGAGTTGGCGCCCATCCTGGCCGCACCGGCCGCCAGGAAGCTGCCGATCCAGCCCTGGTCGTAGTGGTGGCTGGGGGAGGGGCAGTCGGCCCAGCCGACGAGTGCTTCGGGGTCGACGCGCAAGGGGGGCTCGGCGAACATGACCGGGCCGTTGGAGGAGGCGAGGAACTTGCCGGTACCGATCAGGGTGAGGAAGCCGGGAACGATCGACTGCTTGAGCGCCAGGCCCGGCTCGAAGGCGAGCAGGTTGGCGCCGCGGATGGTGAGGTTGCCGTCCTCGAGATCGTAGGAATTGATGTCGTAGCCGCGGTCGCCGATGATCAGCTTGCCGTGGCCCTCGGCCACCACGTACTCACCGGCGAACAGCGGCGCCGAGAACTGGCTGCTCACCATGTGCATGAGGTTGCCCTGCAGGCCGTGGGTGAGCATCTGGAACTGGATCTGGCCGTAGTAGGCGATCATCGCGCCCTTGCGCATGAACCACGGGCCGGTCAGGTCGATGCAGTAGGCGTAGCTGTTGCCCGGAATGTTGTCGCTGGCACCGAGAGTCATCGGCGAATGGATCTGGCTCATCGGCTCACAACTTCTCTTCGGAGGCCTGCACGTACACGACACCCTGTCCATGGCAATGCAATTGCATCGCCTCGCCCGCGCCGCGGCCGACCGCGTCGCGCCAGCTCATCGCCGCCTTGAGTTCGGTCTGCACATTGCCGTAGGCGGCGACGAACGCCTGCGGGTCGACGACCACCGGATTCGGCCCGCCCACTTGCAGTTCCAGGAAACCGCCGTGGGCAAGCAGTACCGCGGAACCCTGTCCGCTGAGCTGGGTGGTGAACATGCCCTGGCCGGTCGCGACACCGGCGGCCGCGCCGCGCAGCGCGCCCATCAGGCCGCCACCGCCACCGCCACCACCGGAACTCGCCACCGAGACGACCGAGGCCTGCAGACCCGCGCTGTTGGCCAGCAGTCGCGAGGCCTCGGCGCGCAGCACCGCTCCGGGCTGCATGTGCACCACGTGCACCTCGAGTCCGGCGAATCCGTAATGGACGACGCCGTTTCCGCGCGCCAGCATGGTGCGCTCGTGCTCGCCCGCCATCATGGCGCCCGCCATCCGCATCAGCCCGCCACCGCCCATCCCTGGCCCGGCGCCGGGAATCTGGTGCGGCGCGAACGCGACCTGACCCTGGTAGAACAGCATCGCGCCGGTCCGGGCGACGACGCCGCCCGCCTGCCCGACATCGACCTTGACGACCTTGCCGTTGACCTTCTCGAACATCGCCGCTTCCTACCGTTCCGCCGGCTGGATCAGCACGACACCCTGGCCGTCCCACCGCAGCGAGAAGGCCTCGCCCGCGTCCTGGCCGACCATCGTGCGCCAGGAGACATCAGTGACGAAGGACTGGTTGAGGTTGCCGCGCGCCGCGACGAACGCGTCCGGATCCACGATCAGCGGATACTGCGGCGAGACCTCGAGATGGATCAGCGGACCACCGGCCGACAGCAGCGCCACCTGGCCCTGCCCGCTGACGGTGGTGGTGAACAGGCCGCTGCCCGCCGACATCCCGCCGACACCGGCGAACCGCACATCCGTGCGCAGATTGCCCGCGAAGGCGAGCAGCTGCTGCGACTCGACCTGCAACGTCTCGTTGTTCAGGTCGACCACGGTGACGTTCTGGCCGTTCACGGCGAAGAACACCCTGCCGTTGCCGCTGCATTCCATCAGCGACAGCTTCTCGCCGGTGGCGCGGCGCTTGAGGCCCGAAAGCACGCCCTCGCCGCCGCCGAAACCGGCCGATTTGAATTGCACATTGCCTTCGTAGGCGACCATCGAGCCGGAGATCGCGCGGATACTCGTCCCCGCGAGATGGGCCTCGATCACCTTCTTCGATTGTTCGAACAGCTGCGCCATGACGGCCCTGGGGTCCCCTCTGGACAGGCGGGTGGAATGCCCGATACCTACTGCGTGGTCACCCTAACCGATCGATCGGGCACGCGTGGTGGCTGCAGAGCGCGGACGCTCGCGCTCGCTTTCTCGTAGAGTGACAGGCGACCGCACCGACAAGCGAAGGGTCGAACTTGTCTGCAACACTCGCCAAGGGCCAGAACGGTCCAGTGGCCGTCAGTGACGTGGTGATCTCGCTTCAGCTCACGGCACCGGCCGATCTGTCCGCGCTGCTCGTGACCGAGCAGGGCAAGGTCCGCACCGATGCCGATTTCGTCTTCTACAACCAGCCGAGTGGGCCCGGCGTCGATCTGCGCCCCGGGCCCGCGGGCCAGCCTGCGTCCCTGGCGGTTTCGCTGCCCGCGGTACCCGCCGACATCGACCAGATCCGCGCGGTGATCACCCTCGACGACGCCACGAGCAACTTCGGCCGGTCCGCCCCGCCGACCGCGATCGTCTCCGACGCCGCCGGTAACCGGCTGTTCGAGTACCGGATCGACGGGCTGAACGCGGAGTCGATCGTGATCGCGCTCGAGCTGTACCGCCGTCAGGGCAGCTGGAAGGTGCGCGCCGTCGGCCAGGGTTACGCCGGTGGTTTCGCCGCGCTGGTCACCGATCACGGTGTGCAGGTGGACGATTCGCCCGCGCCCGCCGCCGCACCGCAGGCCGCGCCGCCACAGCCGGCGCCCCAGCAGGCGCCGCCCGCGTACCCGGCGCAGTCCGCGCCGAGCTACCCGCAGCAGCCAGCGCCCGCCTACGCCCCGCCCGGTGGTGGCTACCCGCCGCCGCCAGGCCCGGCGCAGCAGCCGCCCGCTGCCGGTTACCCGCCGCCGCCCGGTCCCGGCCCCGGTTACCCGCCGCCCGCGCAGGCCGCCCCGCCGCAGCAGGCCGGTGAGGTCAGCCTGAGCAAGGATCGCCCGGTCAGCCTGCAGAAGGGGCAGCGAGTCACCCTCCGCAAGGAGGGCGGCGCCGCGCTCACCTTCGTCAAGATGGGCCTTGGCTGGGACCCGGTGCGCACGCGCGGCATGTTCGGCAACCGCACGGTCGACATCGACCTGGACGCCTCGGTCTGCCTGTTCGCCGACCAGAATCTCGTCGACGTCGCCTACTACGGTCAGCTGTCGTCCAAGGACGGCTCGGTGCGCCACCAGGGCGACAACCTGACCGGCGAGGGCGAGGGCGACGACGAGATGATCCTGGTGGATCTGACCAGGATCCCCGCGCACATCTCCACGCTGCTGTTCATCGTCACCTCCTACAAGGGGCACACCTTCGAGCAGGTGCAGAACGCGTTCTGCCGCTTGATCGATGGCACCACCAACGGCGAACTCGCGCGCTACACCCTCGCCGGCGGCATGCCGTTCACGGCGATGGCGATGGCCAAGGTGTACCGGGTCGGCGGCGACTGGAAGATGCAGGCGCTGGGCGAGGGCTTCCAGGCCAAGCATCCCGGTGAGGCCGTGCCGCAGCTCGGCCGGTTCCTCGGCAGGGACTAGGCAAGTACGGACAAGAGCAAGGCTGACAACGTGATTCACCTGAAGGCGGGCCAGAACACCGCGCTGACCGCCGACACCGTGCGTTTCACCGCGCACACCGCGGGCACCGTCGATCTCGGTGCGCTGGTGGTCGGCGAGGATCTGCGGGTGCGTGACGAGCACGATCATGTGTGCGCGTCGCGGCCCGCCGCTCCCGGCGTCACCTTCGCCGGCGGCGCGGTGGATATCGCACTGCCGCAGGTCAGGTCGGACGCGCATGCCGTGCTCCTGTTCGTCACCGCCGGGCACGTGCTCGGCACCGTCACCGCGACGCTGGCCGAGAACGGCACGCCCACAGCCGAATTCGTGATCTCGCCCACCGCGGGAGAGAGCGCGCTGATCTGCTTCGAGGTGTACCGCCGCGGTGGTGGCTGGAAGCTGCGCGCGCTCGGTCAGGGGTACGACGGCGGGGCGGCGCAGCTGCTGCCCGCCCACGGCGTGGCCGCTCCCGCGTCACCGGAGGCCGCCGCGCCGACCGTGACGGCCGAGCGGCCCGCCGGTGCGCCGGGCATCCCGCTCGAGGTCGACCACGGTTTACAGCGGATGTGGATGATCTTCGAGGACGCGGCCCGTTCCGCGGCCGCACTGGTCTCGGCTCGCGACTACGCCGCCAAGCGACTGGATCAGGAGCTCTCCGACGCGGTCTCGAACCCGGCGACCCGCAACACCCCGGCCGCCGACGCGGCCCGCGCCGAGGCGCAGCGCAGGCACGACGAGCTGGTCGGCATCGCCGATTCGGATCATCGGCGCGACAGCGACCATCTCGGTCGCGAGATCGCCGAGGCCGACTCCGTCATGCCAGCCGCGCTCGCCTCCTGGCTCGCGCCGGCCTGGACCACGAAAGCCGCACGCAGCGACGGCATCCGGCTCGGCGAGCTGTACGCGCACGACCGCGGTGAGCTGCGCGTGCCGTATTGCGTTCCGGTGCCGCTGAACCGGCCGCTGTGGGTCGACACCGAGTCGAGCGGGGCCGCGTCCCGCGTGGTCGGCGCGCTGGTGGCCCGGCTGGTCGCTGCCCTGCCGGACAAGCCGACCCGGGTCGACCTGATCGATCTCACCGGTGGCCTGCGCGGGCTCGCCGCCCCGCTCGCCCCGCTGCTCGCCGGTCCGGTCATCGTCGACCACGCCGACATCCCGGCGCGCCTCGGCGCACTGGCGCACGCGGCCGAGCTCGCCGACATCGCCTACAACAGTGGGCAAGCCGTGCCGCCGTCCGAGCACCGGATCCTGGTCGCCGCCGATTTCCCGCACGGCTACCAGGCCACCGACGTGGTGCACCTCGGTCAGCTGATGGTGCGCGGCGATCTGATCGGGCTGTCGCTGGTGATCGTCGGCAGCGGCGGCGCCGACTTCGGTGACGGCCCGCTGTCGCTGCTCTCCCAGTCGTGCAGGCACCTGCCCACCATGCCCGGCACCCCGCTGTTCGACCCGTGGACCGGAAACGCCTGGGAACTCGACCTCGACATGCTCCCGGCCGAACCCGAACTCCAGGCCCGCTACCTGCGGATGTAGCGCTCAGTCGACCATCGACGCGGGCCGCGTGCTCGTGCAGGCCTGCTTGGGACGCAGGAATTGTGGCAGCCACGGCAGGAGCGGGTCGGGTGCGCGGTCGAGGATTCCGCCCGCCGGGTCGTCGACGAAGTCGCGGCGCACCAGGTCGTCTTGCGGGCGCAGGATCTCGTGGACGATCAGCGCGCACAGGCCGAGGACGGCGAGGTCGCGCAGCACGACGGTGCCGGTGAACCACTGCTCGGGCAGGCCCTTGGCGTCCTCGCCGAGGTAGTAGTACATGCGCGGTACCCAGACCAGCGCGTCGATCGTCATCCAGGCCAGCAGGATTCGCCGATGCGGCAGCGCGAGCACCGCCAGCGGCACCAGCCACAGCGAGTACTGCGGGCTCCACACCTTGTTCGTCAGCAGGAACGCGGCGACGACCAGGAAGCACAGCTGCGCGACCCGCGGGCGCCGTGCCGCGGTCAGCGCCAGGTAGGCGATGCCGGCGCAGGCCGTCAGGAACAGCAGCAGCGAGACGGTGTTCAGCACGGCAGGCGGCTGGCCGTGTTCGAGCGGCCCGTCGAAACCGCCCCACCCGGTGAACGAGGTGATCACGTTGTAGATCGAATCAGGGTCGGCGTGCCGGGTGGTGTTGAGCCGGAAGAACTCCCGCCAGCCGTCCGGGTACAGCACGGCGATCGGCAGGTTCACCGCGATCCAGGTGCCCGCCGCGGCGAGCACGGTGAGGGTGGCCGCGCCGAGCGGGCGCAGCGCGAAGAACTGTGTCCTGGCCGGGGTTTCGCGCAGCCAGGTGCGGGCCGTGCGGAGGCTGTCGACGTCACGCAACCGCAGGCCCGCCCGCGCGGCGGGTAGCCGCTGCATCGGATCGGCGCGCAGGCACAGCACCAGAATCGGCCCGAGCAGCAGCAGCGGATACAGCTTCGCCGCGCCGCCGAGACCGAGCAGCACACCGGCGAGTACCGGTTTGCGCCGCGCCCAGGCCAGCAGGCCGGTGGCCGCGAAAGCCGTTGCCAGCGCGTCGAAATTGGTGAACGCGTGCACGATCACCAAGGGCGATACCGCGATCAGCGCCGCGTCCCAGACGCGCCGCCCGGCTAGTCGCGAGGACGCCCACACGGTGATCAGCCAGCCCATCGCCAGACCGAGCGCGACGACATTGAAATACACGACCACCGACAGCGCGCCGGGCAGCGGCAGGTGATCCCAGACATTGCCGATCTGCATCGCCGCGTACTGGTACAGGCCCGAAAGCACCGGATACTCCATGTATCTGGTCTCGGTGCCGCCGTCGGGGGTCGACTCGGTCCAGGACTTCTTGTACGGGAACGCGCCCTCGTTGAGCCGTTCCGCGCCGTAGAGCGGCACCGTGTCGGAATAGCACATGGCCACGTACTGGCGGCCGTTGTTCCAGTCCAGCATGAGACCGCCGGCGCCGTCGCCGGTCTGCTGGATGCAGCCCGCCTTCGCGAACCAGCCGAGCGCGAGGAACGCCACGGTGAAGGCGAACATCACCCGCAGCGGCGTCCAGAACCGCACCCGGCCGATCAGCGCGTGATCGCCGACCGGGCCGCCGATCACCGTCGACAGCTGCGCGGTCAGCGAATCGTTGCGGCTCGGCTTATCTCGCGCATCGATCGAGCGCAGGTCGGGGGCGAGCTGGGCGGGCGCGACGTACTGCACTCCGCGGCCCGGCCGGGTACCACTCGACGCCGGCTGGTCCGCGAGCTGCTGATCGGTCACGACATCCGAGGCTACCGGTGGCTACCGGGATCTGGTCGGTGTGGTTCCCCCGCCACTCTCGTTGCCGTTGTTCGTACCGCCCGTACCTGGCCTGGTGCCACCGCCGTTACCGGTGCCGTTGCCGTTGGTCGGCGGCGAACCGTCAGCGGGCGCGGTCGGCTGACCCGGCAGCGGGCCGGTCGTCGTCTCCGGCGCCTGCTGCGACGGCTGCTGTCCGGCGGGCTGCTGCACACCGGGCACCGGGATCCGGATGCCGGGGAAGACCTCGACCTGCGAGGGCACGATCACCGGCGGGGCGAAGGTCGGCGCGGTGGTCGACGGTGCCGTGTAGGGCGCCGACCATTCCGGCACACCGGCCTGGCCCTTGATCGGGGCGGGCTTGGGGAACGACTCGTTCGACGTGCCGGACAGCGCGCCGTCCATCGTCGCCTTCCAGATGTCCGACGGCAGACCCGAACCGTAGATGCTGCCGCCGCCGTAGTTGCGCAGCGGATCACCCTGCTCGGTGCCGACCCACACCGCGGTCGACAGCGACGGGGTGTAGCCGACCATCCAGGCGTCGCGGTTGTTGCCGGTGTCGCCGAGCTGGTGGGTACCGGTCTTGGCGGCCGACTCCCGGCCACCGGCCAGGTTGTGGTTGCGCGAGTACGCCGCGATCGGCTTCATCGCCGCGGTGACGTTGTCGGCCACCGCCGCGCTCACCCGCTGCTCACCGGCGGGCTCGCCGCGATCGAGCAGCACCTGACCGTCGGCGGTCACGACCCGCTGCACGAAGTGCGGCGCGTGGTACATGCCGGAGGCGGCGAGCGTGGCGTAGGCCGAGGCCATGTCCAGCGGACGCGACTGGTACTGGCCGAGGATGACGCCGTTGTTCGGGCCCGCGCCGTTCGGCTCGGTCAGGGTAGCGCCGATGCCGGGCAGTTCCTCGGGGATACCGAGTTTGTGGCCCATGTCGGCGACCTTCTGCGGGCCGTTCTGCATGTCCAGCTGCATGCGGTAGAAGCTGGTGTTCAGCGACCGCTTGAGCGCCTCGGCGATGGTGCACATGCCGCATTGCTCGCCCTCGACATTGCCGATCTTGATGCCG
Source organism: Nocardia sp. NPDC060259 (assembly GCF_042728775.1). Lineage (NCBI taxonomy): Bacteria > Bacillati > Actinomycetota > Actinomycetes > Mycobacteriales > Nocardiaceae > Nocardia > Nocardia sp. NPDC060259. Next base: position 4,673 of record NZ_JBHXAY010000019.1, on the reverse strand, counting down.
TTGACGGTGATCGGCGAGCTGTCGTACAGCTGTGAGAGCGGGATGCCCAGCTCGAGGTTCGCGGCCAGGCCGATCACCTTGAAGGAGGAGCCCGTCGGCAGACCCGCGTTGGCGAAGTCGAAGCCCTGGCCGTCCTCACCGCCGTAGTAGGCGCGCACCGCGCCGGTGCGCGGGTCGATCGAGACCACCGCGGTCCGCAGGTTCTCCGGCTCGCCCTCCAGCTTGGACCGCGCGGCGTTGACCGCGGCCTCCTGCGCCTTCGGATCGATCGTCGTGGTGATCTGCAGGCCCTCGGTGTTGAGCTGCTGCTCGCTGATGCCCGCCGAGGACAGCTCCTTGAGCACCTGGTTCTTCACCAGGCCGCCCGGGCCCTCGTCCTCGTTGTTCTCGCCGAGCGAGGCCAGGGAGACCACCTGCGGGTACTGCATCGACGACCGCTCGGCCGTCTGCAGGTTGCCGCCGGCGACCATGCCGTCGAGCACGTAGCCCCAGCGCGTCTTGGCGCCCTCGGGGTTCTTCTCCGGATCGAGCAGCGAGGGCAGCTGGATGGTCGCGGCGAGCACCGCGCCCTCGGCCACGGTCAGCTCCTGCACCGGCTTACCGAAGTACGACTTGGCGGCGGCATCGATGCCGTACGCGCCACGACCGAAGTAGATCGTGTTCAGGTAGGCGGCCAGGATGTCTTCCTTGCTCCACTGGCGGGCCATCTTGGCCGAGATCACCAGCTCGTGCATCTTGCGCTGCATCGAGCGCTCGTCACCGACCAGCGCGTTCTTCACGTACTGCTGGGTGATCGTGGAGCCACCACCGGCGCTTTCCTTGCCGAGGACGTTGTCGCGGGCAGCGCGCGCGAAGCCCGACACCGAGAAGCCCGGGTTGGTGTAGAAGTCGCGGTCCTCGGCGGCGATCACGGCATTGCGCACGTGCGGCGGGATCTGATCGATCGAGACCTCGGTGCGGTTGCCCTGCGGCGGGACCACCCGGCTGAGCTCGGTGCTGCCGTCGCTGGCGAAGATCGTCGCGACCTGGTTGGTCTCCAGGTCGCCCGGCTTGGGCACCGAGACCGCCGTGTAGGCGACGAGGAACACCGCGCTCGGCACGACGATGGCCAGCGCCATCAGCACGTACATGGTCCGGCGAATGGCCCGCCACGGCATCTTCCGCAACGCACCACCCTTACCGGAGCCGTCGTCGCCACCGCCACCGTCGCGGCGGTTACGCGGTCCGGTCGGAGGCGGCGTGCCGCCAGTGCCGGTGGCCCTGCGCTCACCGGTGGCCGGACCGCCGGGACGGCGACCGGCGCCGGGGCGCGCGGTCGTGGCCGACGGACCGGTCCGCGGCCGGTTTACCTCGTCGGCGCCGCGGACGGGCCTTGCCGCGTCGGGGTGAGCCGCCCGCACGGTCTCGTCACGCCCTGGGCGCGGAAGTTTCTGGGTGGCGCCTGCGGCGGGCGGCGGCACCGGCCGACCCGGCTGGGCCTGCCTGCCCTGCGGCGGCCTGCCCTGACCCGGCGCTCCCGGTCCGCCCTGCGGACCGGCCGGTCGCTGGGGTGGCGGACCCTGCCGACGTGGCGGCATGCCGCCCGGCGGCGGACCCTGCCGATTCGGCGGCGGCCCGCCCTGCGGACCACGTCCACCGGGCACCGGGCCACGTCCGCCCTGCTGGCCGGGGCCTGCGGGCGGCATCGGGCGACGCGGCGGCGGGGCAGGCCGGTCACCCGGCTGCGGAGGGAGACCCGGCTGTGAACCCCGAGCCGGACGGCCGCGCTGCGGATCATCGCCGAAGGGGGAGGACTCGTAGGGCGAACTCACTGACCAGATCTCCATAACTTGTAAGGTTCAACCGGCACACGACATCCGCGCCGGACAACCGGCGCGGATACCTTGCACCCCGAACAGCGGCACGTCATGCGGTGGCCACCATCACTCGGCGGCTCCATCATTGCGCCGCCCCATCACTCGGCCGCAGAGCGCCGCCCCGCTCGCGAACTCGTCCGGCGGCGGGCCGGCGCAGGGGCGGAGCCGAGCACATACGACTGCACCAGATGGTTCCAGCTGCATGAGCGGCACACCTCGACGACATGCACCGAGAATTCCTCGTTCGACTCTGCCATCCTGACCAGCTCCTCGGGTGTCCGCGCGGAACCGGCCACCTGGCCGAGCCCGTCGCCGTACACCCACGAAACCAAGGTCAGCTGCTCTTTCCGGCAGATCGGGCAGGTGACTTCGCTGCCCCGGCCATGGAACTTGGCGGCCCGGAGCAGGTACGGATTCGCGTCGCACACCTCGGCGACGCCGACCCTGCCCGCGTAGACGTCAGCCAGCAGCGACCTGCGCCGGAGCGCATAGTCGACCACCTGCCGCTGAATTCGCACGATCACCAGAGTAGCGGGGTTTGAATCCCGGTGCCGGTGGCACCGCTTGTTCCGTCCTCTCGCCGTAAACTGCCGATACCGGGGTCGGCCCGGGTATTTCCGCAGGTGAGGCGCGCCGCAACGATGGCTGATTCCGGGCGGGCTCGCAGAGCCGCCGATTCCGTGACAAGGGCGCGTGATATCGATCGCGCACAGGTGTCGACCGTGCTTGACGCGGCCTACGCAGAGGGCCAGCTGGGGGCGCAGGAGTACCACGACCGGGTGGATCGCGCCGGCTCCGCGCGCACCCTGGGTGAACTGGAACGACTGACCGCCGACCTGCAGTCACCAGCGTTTTTCGGTGGTCATCCGCCCGCCGAACGAAAGCGATTCGGCCGTGGGCACGCCGGTGCGTACCCCGCCCGGACCAGGGCCCGCGACGCCGACCGGGCTCGCACCACAGCGGCACTCGACGCCGCCCGCGCCGACGGCCAGCTCGACGCCGACGAGCACGCGACCTTGACCGAATCGGCCGACAAGGCAAGAACTCTCGGCGATCTGTCCACCCTGGTTGCCGAATTGCAGCAGCGGCCCGTCGTCCCGGTGAAGCCGAAGGCGCGCAACACGTTCCGCATCGTCACCGTCGCGGCCGCCGTGGTGGTGGCGATCGTCGGTTTCGTGTGGACGGTCCGCGAGGACGAGCCCGCGTCCGCCGCGGCGACGCCCGCCCCGATCAACTACGACGCGGCGTCCCCGCTGGTAATTCCCACGCCGGTGCTCACCACCCTCGCTGGATTCGTCCAGTTCCGCGACGACTACCGCACCAAGTTCGGCGACACCCTGGTCGACGAGGCAGTGCTGCACGACGAGCACGCCTCGGCCGTCCGACGTGCGCCCGGCAAGGAGAACTGGACCGCCGCCTACACCTATCGCGGTGGCTTCGATCGGTCGAATTCGCAGATCACCACCCGCAAACGCGACGCCGTCGACATCGATCTGGCGCAGGTGAACGCCGAGGCCCTCGGCGCCGCGCTCGCGAACGCGGCCGCCACCGTGCGCGTACCCGACGGCAAGATCACTCACCTCCGGATCGCCGTCGACAGCTGGGTCGGCCGCCCTGGCATCACCATCTTCGTGCGCAACGAGGTCGCCCAATCGGGAGACCTCGTCCTCGCGCTGTCGGGGGAAGTGCTGTCGATCGACCCATACGAAGGATGACCTCGCGATGAAGACCCCGTCCCCGGCCAAGAACCTGCGTGCCCGCGACACCGACCGCGCCGATGTGTGCGCCCTTCTCGACGCCGCACTGTCCGATGGCCAGCTGACCACCGCCGAGCACGAGAAGCGCACCGCGACGGCGATGCGGGCCGAGACCTTCGGCGCACTCGACCGTCTCGTCGACGACCTGCAGATCCCCGGCGACCTCGCCGCCACCCCCGTCGCCCGCGGCATCCCGCGCGCGCCGCGGCGCTGGTGGATGCCGGTCGGCGCGATCGTGCTCGCCGGTCTGCTCGGCGCCGGCGCGGGTCTGCTCGGCCGCACCGTGGGCGACGCCGCGTTCGGCGAACCGCTGCCCGACCTCACCACCGGCAACGGCTTCGCCCACTTCCTCGCCGACTACCGCGCGAAATACGGTTCGACCGAAGTCGACGAGCTGACGTTGTACCCGGACTACGCCATCGTCGAACGCAAGGCCGACAGGCCCGGCAAGCAGGACGAACAGATCTACCGCGGCTCCTTCAAGGCCTGGGGTTCGCAGGGTTCGCGCACCCCGGACACCAAGTCGTTCGACCTGGCAGGCGTCGACCTGACCCGCTACGCCCGCCTCATGTCCGGCGCCCCGGTGACCACCCGGGTCCCCGGCGGCTGGGTCTCCCATGTGCTGGTCAGATTCGAGCCCGGCGGCGGCAAGGATGCCGAGCCCGAGATCAGCATCTACGTCAAGAACGACGCCGAGGTGAGCGGATACCTGAAGATCCGCCTCAACGGCGAACCGATCGCGGTGCACCCCGCCTAGCCCAGGCCCATCCGCACTCGGCGCCGAGATTGATCCATTCATCATGCTTACCCAATTCCCACACCAGATCACCGAGCTGATCACTCGATTGAGTCGCCGGAACATCTCGCAGCACAATAGATTCACGAATTCCTAGGGCATCATATACTCGCCGGAGCGCTCCTGCGGCCAGCCACCTGATCTCACCATATCGATACGGGATGCCCGTTATGCACGGCGACCTATAATCGAGCAAAGCCTCAATATATGGAATTATGCGAGCTTCGGGATATGACGACTGCTTGAGCGTCCGCAGAGTAATGA
>NZ_JBHXAY010000018.1:0-86858 GCF_042728775.1 Nocardia sp. NPDC060259 | reverse complement strand
GGATGCGGCGACTTCCCAGGTCAGGGCACCCTTGCCAAGGTGACCCTTATTAGATTTAGGGAAGTAATTCCGCCACACTGGTGTTGTGAAAACCGTGGGTTTGCGGACAGACGTGGAAGGGACCGGTCGTAAGACGACCGGCGCCCGGACGTCGGCCGTGCCCGTCGCGACCGTGCACGAGGGTCAGACCAGGGCGGCCATCGTCCAGCTCCTGCTCGAAGACGGCCCGATCACCGCGACCGCCATCGGCACCGCGCTCGGGCTCGCGCCCGCGGGCGTGCGCAGGCACCTCGACGCGCTCATCGACGCGGGTCAGGCCAGGGCGAGCCGATCGGCGCCGTGGCAGCAGAAGGGCCGCGGCCGACCGGCCAAGCAGTACCAGCTCACGGCAGCGGGGCGCGGCAATCTCGGCCACGCCTACGACGATCTGGCCGGGGCGGCGATCCGTCAGCTCGGCGAGATCGGCGGCGACGCGGCGATCGCCGACTTCGCCCGCAAGCGGGTCAACGTCATCGTCGACGGCATCGAGCCGGTCGCCGAGCACACCGCACCCCAGATCGAGGCGAAGGTGGAGGAGATCGCGGAAGCGTTCACCGACGCCGGTTTCGCCGCCACCACCCGCCAGGTCGGCACCGGTGTGCAGATCTGCCAGCATCACTGCCCCGTGGCCCACGTGGCCGAGGAGTTCCCGCAGCTGTGTGACGCCGAACTGGACGCTTTCCGCGACCTGCTCGGCACCCACGTCCAGCGACTTGCGACCATCGCCAACGGCGATTGCGCCTGCACCACCCACGTACCGCTGATCACCGCCGCACAGCCCGCGGCGGGACGAACGAACGACTCCGGAAGGAGTGCCGAATGACGACGACCACCGACCAGGTGCAACCGCTGACCCAGGACGAGACCATCGCCTCGCTGGGCAACTACGGTTACGGCTGGGCCGACTCGGACGAGGCCGGCGCCAGCGCGCAACGCGGTCTGTCGGAAGCTGTCGTTCGCGACATCTCGGCCAAGAAGAGCGAGGCGGAGTGGATGCTCGACATCCGCCTCAAGGCCCTGCGCATCTTCGATCGCAAGCCCATGCCGAACTGGGGTTCCAACCTCGACGGCATCGACTTCGACAACATCAAGTACTTCGTGCGGTCCTCGGAGAAGCAGGCCGAGAGCTGGGAAGACCTGCCCGAGGACATCAAGAACACCTACGACAAGCTCGGCATCCCCGAGGCGGAGAAGCAGCGGCTGGTCTCCGGTGTCGCCGCGCAGTACGAGTCCGAGGTCGTCTACCACTCCATCCGCGAGGACCTGGAGAAGCAGGGCGTCATCTTCCTCGATACCGACACGGCGCTCAAGGAGCACCCGGAGATCTTCCAGCAGTACTTCGGCTCGGTGATCCCCGCCGGTGACAACAAGTTCTCCGCGCTCAACACCGCCGTCTGGTCGGGTGGCTCGTTCATCTACGTGCCGCCGGGCGTGCACGTCGACATCCCGCTGCAGGCCTACTTCCGGATCAACACCGAGAACATGGGCCAGTTCGAGCGGACGCTGATCATCGTCGACGAGGACGCCTACGTCCACTACGTCGAGGGTTGTACAGCCCCGATCTACAAGTCCGACTCGCTGCACTCCGCGGTCGTCGAGATCATCGTGAAGAAGGGCGGCCGCTGCCGCTACACGACCATCCAGAACTGGTCCAACAACGTCTACAACCTGGTCACCAAGCGGGCCAAGGCCGAGGCGGGCGCCACCATGGAGTGGGTCGACGGCAACATCGGCTCCAAGGTCACCATGAAGTACCCGGCGGTCTGGATGACCGGTGAGCACGCCCACGGCGAGGTGCTCTCGGTCGCGTTCGCCGGCGTCGGCCAGCACCAGGACACCGGCGCCAAGATGCTGCACCTGGCCCCGCACACCTCCTCGACCATCGTGTCGAAGTCGGTGGCGCGTGGCGGCGGTCGCGCGTCGTACCGCGGCCTGGTCCAGATCAACAAGGGCGCCCACGGCTCCAAGTCGACCGTGAAGTGTGACGCGCTGCTGGTCGACACGATCAGCCGCTCCGACACCTACCCCTACGTCGACATCCGCGAGGACGACGTGACGATGGGTCACGAGGCGACCGTCTCCAAGGTCTCCGAGGATCAGCTGTTCTACCTGATGAGCCGCGGTCTGACCGAGGACGAGGCGATGGCGATGGTGGTGCGCGGCTTCGTCGAGCCCATCGCCAAGGAACTGCCGATGGAATACGCGTTGGAACTGAACCGGCTCATCGAGCTGCAGATGGAAGGGGCCGTTGGCTGATGTCGTCGCTCGAGACGCCGACCCAGAACCCGGGCGCGGGCGCCGCCGTCAACAAAGGCGAGGTCTTCACTTCGTTCGATGTCGACCAGTTCGAGGTCCCGTCGGGCCGTGACGAGGCCTGGCGCTTCACCCCGCTGCGCCGCCTGCGCGGCCTGCACGACGGCACGGCCGTGCGTGACGGTCAGGCGACCGTCGAGGTCAGCGAGGTCGCCGGTGTCACCGTGGAAACGGTGGACCGCACCGACGCCCGCCTCGGCCAAGCCGGTACCCCCGCGGATCGTGTTGCCGCCCAGGCCTATTCGGGCTTCGAGTCGGCGACCGTGATCACCGTCGGCAAGGAGACCGAGGTTTCCGACCCGATCACCGTGACCATCACCGGTCCCGGCGAGGGCAAGACCGCCTACGGTCACCTGCAGGTGCGCCTGGACAACTTCGCCGTCGCCACCGTGGTCATCGACCAGCGCGGCAGCGGAACCTACGCCGAGAACGTCGAATTCGTGCTGGGTGACAGCGCCAAGCTGACCGTCGTCGCCGTCCAGGAATGGGCCGAGGACGCCGTCCACGCGACCGCGCATCACGTGATGCTGGGCCGCGACGCCACCGTGCGGCACTTCGCGGCGACCCTCGGCGGCGATCTGGTCCGCCTGTCCGGCACCGTGCGCTACGCCGGTCCCGGCGGCGAGGCCGAGCTGTTCGGCCTGTACTTCGCCGACGCGGGCCAGCACTTCGAGCAGCGCCTGCTGGTCGATCACTCGGAGCCCAACTGCAAGTCCAATGTGCTGTACAAGGGTGCGCTGCAGGGTGATCCGTCCTCGCCCAAGGGCGATGCCCGCACCGTGTGGATCGGCGACGTGCTGATCCGCGCGGCCGCCGAGGGCACCGACACCTACGAGGCCAACCGCAACCTGGTGCTCACCGACGGCGCGCGCGCCGACTCGGTGCCGAACCTGGAGATCGAGACCGGCGAGATCGCCGGCGCCGGACACGCCAGCGCCACCGGCCGTTTCGACGACGAGCAGCTGTTCTACCTGCGTGCTCGCGGCATTCCGGAAGACGTCGCCCGCCGCCTGGTGGTGCGTGGCTTCTTCCACGAGATCATCCAGAAGATCACGGTCCCCGAGGTCCGGGAGCGGCTGGAGGCGGCCATCGAGGCCGAGCTCGCCACTGTCGGTATCTGACACCACACTTACTCCCCACGAAGGAATTCGAATTCGATGACCACCTTGGAAATCAAGGACCTGCACGCCGAGATCACCACCCCCGAGGGTGAGTCCAAGAAGATCCTCAACGGTGTGAACCTGACCGTGCGCTCCGGCGAGACGCACGCCATCATGGGCCCCAACGGCTCGGGCAAGTCGACGCTGTCCTACGTGATCGCGGGCCACCCGAAGTACACCGTCACCCAGGGCACCATCACCCTCGACGGTGAGGACGTGCTGGAGATGTCGGTCGACGAGCGCGCCCGCGCCGGCCTGTTCCTGGCGATGCAGTACCCGGTCGAGGTCCCCGGCGTCTCGATGTCGAACTTCCTGCGGACCGCCGCCACCGCCGTGCGCGGCGAGGCGCCCAAGCTGCGTACCTGGGTCAAGGAGGTGAAGGAGTCGATGAAGGAGCTCGACATCGACGCGGCCTTCGCCGACCGCAGCGTGAACGAGGGCTTCTCCGGTGGCGAGAAGAAGCGTCACGAGGTCCTGCAGCTGGGTCTGCTCAAGCCGAAGATCGCGATCCTCGACGAGACCGACTCCGGCCTGGACGTCGATGCGCTGCGCATCGTCTCCGAGGGCGTCAACCGCTACAAGGAGCGCGAGAACGGCGGCGTGCTGCTGATCACGCACTACACCCGCATCCTGCGCTACATCCAGCCCGACTTCGTGCACGTGTTCGTCAACGGCAGGATCGTCGCCGAGGGCGGCTCCGAGCTGGCCGAGGAACTCGACGCGAACGGCTACGTGCGCTTCACGTCCGCGACCGCTGGAGCCTGAGATGACCGCGACGGTGCCCGCCATCGACGTCGCCCGGATCCGGGCCGACTTCCCGATCCTGAACCGCACGGTCCGGGACGGGAAACCGTTGGTGTACCTGGATTCCGGTGCGACCGCGCAGCGCCCGCTGCAGGTGCTGGACGCCGAGCGCGACTTCCTGCTCACCCGCAACTCGGCGGTGCACCGCGGTGCGCACCAGCTGGCGGAGGAGGCGACCGACTCCTACGAGGACGCGCGCGTCGCCATCGCGCGCTTCGTCGGCGCCGAGGCCGGGGAGATCGTGTTCACCAAGAACGCGACCGAGTCGCTGAACCTGGTGGCCAACGCGTTCGGCGACGACCGGTTCCCGTACAAGGTCGGCCCGGGCGACGAGATCGTGATCACCGAGCTCGAGCACCACGCGAATCTCGTTCCGTGGCAGGAACTCGCGCGCCGGACCGGCGCCACGCTCAAGTGGTACGGCGTCACCGACGACGGCCGCATCGACCTGGATTCGCTCGAACTGTCGCCCGCGACCAAGGTTCTCGCGTTCACCCACCAGTCGAACGTGACCGGCGCGGTCGCCCCGGTGGCCGAATTGGTCCGCAGGGCACAGGAAGTCGGCGCGCTGGTCGTGCTCGACGCCTGCCAGTCGGTGCCGCACATGGCGGTGAACTTCCGTGAGCTCGGCGTCGATTTCGCCGCGTTCTCCGGTCACAAGATGCTCGGCCCGATGGGTGTGGGCGGACTGTGGGGCCGTCGTGCGCTGCTCGAGGAGACCCCGCCGTTCATCACCGGTGGGTCGATGATCGAGACCGTCACCATGGAGAAGACCACCTACGCGCCGCCGCCGCAGCGCTTCGAGGCGGGCACGCCGATGACCTCGCAGGTCGTCGGGCTGGCCGCCGCGGTGCGCTACCTCGAAGACCTCGGCATGGACGCGATCGCCGCCCACGAGCACGCGCTCACCGGCGCCGCGCTCGACGGGCTGCGCGGGATCGAGGGTGTGCGGATCATCGGGCCCACCGAGAACGTGGACCGCGGTGGCGCGGTGGCGTTCGTGGTCGACGGCATCCACGCCCACGACGTGGGCCAGATCCTCGACGACCAGGGTGTCGCGATCCGGGTCGGGCACCACTGCGCCTGGCCGCTGCACCGCAAGTTCGGTGTCGCGGCCACCGCGCGGGCGTCGTTCGCCGTGTACAACACCCTCGACGAGGTCGACGCGCTGGTGCAGGCCGTGCGGAAGGCTCAGAACTTCTTCGGCGTGAGCGCAGCGAATGCCGACGATTAGACACCGTGGAGTTGCATAAGTCATGCGCATGGAGCAGATGTACCAGGAAGTGATCCTGGACCATTACAAACACCCGCACCATCGCGGCCTTCGGGAGCCGTTCGGTGCCGAAGTGCACCACGTGAACCCGACCTGTGGTGACGAGGTGACCCTGCGGGTGAACATCGACGGCGCGGGCGAGATCGCCGATGTCTCCTACGACGGTCAGGGCTGCTCGATCAGCCAGGCCGCCACCTCGATCCTTGCCGATCAGGTGATCGGGCTGCCGGTGCAGCAGGCGCTGAAGGTGGTCGACTCCTACAGTGAGATGATCTCGAGCCGCGGCACCGTCGAGGGCGACGAGGACATGATCGGCGACGGCATCGCACTCGCGGGCGTCGCCAAGTACCCGGCGCGCGTGAAGTGCGCACTGCTGGGGTGGATGGCGTTCAAGGACGCCGTGGTGCGGATCGCCTCGGCCGAAGATGCCAAGCCTGCCATGGGAAATGGGGAAGCGTGATGAGTGAGACACCGGCCGTCGAAGCCACCGAAGCCGCGGCTCCCGCGGTGGAGCTGACACCCGAGCAGGTCCAGCACCTGGAGGATCTCGAGGAGGCCATGCGCGACGTGGTCGACCCCGAGCTCGGCATCAATGTCGTCGACCTCGGCCTGGTCTACGGCATGTCCGTCGACGACGGGAACATCTGCACCCTCGACATGACGCTCACGTCGGCGGCCTGTCCGCTGACCGACGTCATCGAGGACCAGTCCCGCAACGCGCTGGTCCGCAGCGGCCTGGTCGAAGACCTGAAGATCAACTGGGTCTGGATGCCCCCGTGGGGCCCGGACAAGATCACCGACGACGGCCGCGAACAGCTGCGCGCCCTCGGCTTCACGGTCTAGAACGCTCCGTGCAAGGCCCGGATCCCGGTGGGGGTCCGGGCCTTTTCGGCTTTCCGGAGCGATCGCGGGAATTGTGATTCTGCTCTATTCGATTGTCCAGGAAGCGGTGTTCGGCCATGATCTTGATGCTCCGGCTTTTCGGGGCAGTTTCCAGAGGAGATCGTTCGAATGAGTTTCATGGGTAAGGCCGGTTTCGCCGTCGCGGCGCTGGGCCTTGCGGCCGGATCGGTGTTCGGTGCCGGTGCGGCGAAGGCCGACAACCTGTACGCGGCCTACGCGGTGAGTGATCGGGAGTGGGTCTTCGGCATCGGGGTCAACGCCCCCAGCCGCGAAGACGCCGAAGCCGAGGCGATCGCGAATTGCGGAGCCGACGACTGCCGGGTCGTGACCTGGTGGGGTAATGGCTGCGCCGCGTTGGTCGAGAGCGATCAGGGCTTCGCCGTGTCCGTCGCCGCCACCCGCGCCGAGGCCGAGCGCGAGGCTTACACCCTGCTGTCGGAGATCACCCCGACCGCTCAGCTGGCCAACTTCGGTTCGTCGCAGTTCAGCGGCGCCGACCTGGTCGACGTGACCTGCACGGCCAACGCACGCTGATCGCCGTTCCGGCCCGGATCCCCGCGGGGGCGGATCCGGGCCTTTCGTGTGTTCTAGACCGGTTCGGTGAGCGAGGCGATCCAGGCGCCGATCATGTCGGCGGTGTGGTCGATGACGACCTCGCGGTCGAGGCCTTCGTCCTCCATCCCGACCGAGCGCAGGGCAGTGGCGAAACCGGCGTTGAGCACGACGAAAGCCATGATGTCGACGTCGATGTTCTTGGTCGGGCCGAACAGATGGAGCAGGTAGAGCTTCATGATCATGCGCAGGCGCGGCTCGAACTCGGGGATACCGCTGCCGTAGAAGTGCAGATCGGCGACCAGCGCGCGCACCAGGGGACCGTTGGCGACCAGGATCTCCACCGCGATCCGGATGATCTCGGCGACGGCGTCACGCGGCACCTTGTTGCCGCCGGTGGTGAGCAGCCGGCTGTATTGGTCTTCGACCTGCAGGAACAGGCCGTCGGTGAGCTCCTTGACGATCTCGTCGCGGTCGGTGAAATACCGGTAGAGGGTGCCGATGCTCATGCCCGCTTCGGCGGCGATCCGGTTGGTCGAGGTGTTGCCGATCCCGCGGCTGCCGAAAAGCTGAGCGGATACCGTCAGAATGCGGGTTCGGGTTTCCTTCGCGCGATCCTGTTTGGGACGTTTGCGCTGCTTATCGGCGTGCGGTGGCATTCGATGACCTCGGCTGAAAGAGGAGTAGAAGGTGAGCAGTTACTCATCCTAGAGTCATGATCACGAAGAAACCGCAGTGCGGGCCATCACAGCGGTCGCGGTGCGGAAGCTGAACCACCACCGGCGCCGCCGGCTCGGTGTGGAAGGAGTCGACGATGATGACGGTCCCCGTAGACGGTGCCCCGATGTGGCAGCCGCTGCGCGAAGTCCGGACCTTGACGGGCACGCTCGTCGGCCACTTCGTCGACACCGTGGCGACCTGCCGGACGCTGCCCGGTGACGCGATCTCGGGGGACGTCACCACCGTCACCCGGTTGTGCCTGGAAATCGTCGGCGGGATGCTCGACGGCCGCGACGAGACCGAGCGGCTGAACCGGCTCTCCGTCGCCGCGGCGGGCTGGGCGCGCGAGGGTGTGCCGATCGACACCATCCTGCACGCCTTCCACGAGGGTTTCCGGCTCGCTTTCGACACCGTGTTCGACGGGGCCGGCGACGGCGACCGGGCGGGCCTGATCGACGGATTCCGCAGGGCCGTCACGATTTCGGATCAGCTGTGTACGACGGTGACCCTCGCCTACATCCGGGAGCATCGCGATATCGCGGGCGAGCATCACACGGCCGTGCACACCCTCACCTCGGCACTGCTGGCCGGTCAGCCGACCGTCACGATGGCGCGCGAATGCGGGATCGCCGTCGCCGACGCGTATTCGGTACTGGCACTGTCGATCCGGCGCCATCCCGTGCACGACGATCCGCGGGTGAACGCCGCCGTGGTGGCGCGGCGCACCCTGCGCCGGGTACAGGCGGCGCTGGCGCATCACGGCGGCGACCAGGTGCTGTCGCTGCTGTCGGTGGACGGCGGCACCCTGCTGATCCCGGCCGAGCTGATGGACTCGGGTGCCCTCGACGCCCTGGTGGCCGCCCTCTCGCGGGCGGCCCGCGTTGACGTGACGGGCGCGCTGGTGCCCGCGGCCACCGAGGAGATCCCGTCCGCGGCCGAGCGCGCGCACGAACTGCTCGACATGGTCGAGCGCCTCGACTGCGCGCCCGGCCTCTACCGATTCGGTGACCTGGCTCTGGAGTACCAGCTCACCCGCCCCGGCCCCGGCCGCGCCCGCCTGGGTGAACTGCTGGCCCCGCTGGACAATCATCCCGAACTGTTCGAAACCCTGCGCGTGCACATCGCCAACAACATGAACCGCCGCCGTACCGCCCGCCTCCTGCACATCCACACCAACACCGTCGACTACCGCCTGCGCCGCATCGCCCAGCTCACCGGCCTCGACCCAGCCCAGGGCTCCGGCCTCTGGCAACTGCGCTCCGCCATGATCGCCCGCAGCTTCCACACCGGCCCCACCCCGGAAGCCCGCCTGGCCTAGAACCGGCCGCGAATATCGTTGGCGGACAAGCCACCCGACGGTATATGGTTCATAAGACCAAAACCGGGAGGGGCTTATGACCGTCGACACCGTCGAGCAGTTGTGTCAGTCGATCGAGCAGGGCGCATCGCCGAAGTACCTGCCGTTCTGGGGTCATACCCCGCGGCGTGACGGGACCATCGGAACGAGCTGCCTGAGCCAGTGGTGGCCCGCGGTATTCGTCGTCGACGGCACCGAGTTCACGAGCGCCGAGCACTACATGATGTGGCGCAAAGCGCTGCTGTTCGACGACGAACGCAGCGCGGCCCGCGTCCTCGAGGTGAAGCACCCGAGTGCGGCGAAGAAGCTCGGCAGGCAGATCCGAGGGTTCGACGAAACCGTCTGGGAGCAGGCTCGATTCGAGATCGTGGTCGCGGGCAATGTGGCCAAGTTCGGCCAGGACGACGCGCTGCGGACCTACCTGCTCGGCACCGGCACCCGTGTGCTGGTCGAGGCCAGCCCGGTGGATCGGATCTGGGGGATCGGGCTGGCCGCCGACGATCCACGCGCCGCCGACCCCGCGCAGTGGCGGGGCCTCAATCTGCTCGGCTTCGCGCTGATGCGAGCCCGGAGCATGGTGCGGTAGGCGGGGGCGCGATGGCCCGACTGTGTCGGTGGGGGTTGTTAGTCTGTGACGGACGAACGGACCGGGAGGATTCGGGCGTCGCTACCGGCGAAATCAATTCGGGAAAGCTATTTCTCGATGGCGCGTGTAGCGGTTCATGATTGGTTCGGCTTCGACCGCGAAGCCGATATTTCGATGGGGAGACTCACTGATGTCTGTTGTGGGCAAATATGCCCTGGGTGTGGCCGCCATGTCCGCGGTGGCCGCGTTCACCGTCGTGAACGCCGGTTCGGCCGCCGCGGCCGAGAGCGGCGTGGCGATCGCCGAGGCGCCGGGTTACACCGCTGTCTCGCGTGATGGTGGCTTCCAGGCCGCCGCCGGTGATCTCTATGGCGCGCTGGCGCTGTCGTCGAAGGAAGCCGTGGTCGCTTCGGCGGTCAACTACGGCAGCTGGGCGGCCGCGAGCCAGGCCGCGCTGGCCGAGTGCGGTGTATGGGACTGCCAGATCGTCGTCGAGTTCCGCAATGCCTGCGGTGCTGTCGCGCAGGGCGCCGACTACCGCTTCGGCTGGTCCTGGGATCACACCCTGGCCGCCGCCGAACGGTCGGCGGTGGACGTGCTGGGAATCAGCGCGCCGCCGTTCCCGGATCCGGGTTCGGCCTCGCCGCGGGCGGCGAGCGTCATCCTGTCCGCCTGCACGGCGAACGTCTGACGAACGAACGCAGGGGCACGGACCATTCGGACCGTGCCCCTGCCTCGTCTTCGGTGCTCGAGTCGCTCAGCGGCGCAGCACTTTCCGTGCCAGCCAATTGCCGAAGAACTGCACACCCTGCACCCCGGCGATGATGATCAGCGTCGCCACGATCGTGACTTCCCAATCGAACTGCTGATACCCGTAGACCAGCGCGAAATCACCGAGCCCGCCACCGCCGACAGTGCCCGCCATCGCGGAGATGTCGACGATCGAGATCACCACGAAGGTGTAGCCGAGAATCAGCGGGCCGAGCGCCTCCGGAATCAGCAGCGTCAGAATGATCCGCAGCGGTCCCGCACCGACCGCGCGCGCCGCCTCGATCACGCCGGGATCGACCGTCACCAGGTTCTGTTCCACGATCCGCGCGATACCGAACGACGCCGCCACGATCATCACGAACAGCGCGGCCTCGGTGCCGATGGTGGTGCCGACGACCTCCAGGGTGACCGGGCCGAGCGCGGCGAGCAGGATGATGAACGGAATCGGGCGCACCACATTGACGATCACATTGAGCACCAGATAGACCGGCGCGTTCGCCAGTAGCCCGCCCTTGCGGGTGGTGTAGAGCGCCGTGCCGATGACCAGCCCGATCACCCCGGCCACGACGAAGGTCACGCCGACCAGATAGACAGTCGTCCCGATCGCCTCGAACAGGGTGGGCCGCAGCTTCTCCCAGTTGGTCTCCATCAGCCCGCCTTCCGTGCCAGGTCGGCGACCACGCGGTCCAGCGCGTCGTCGGGGCCGTGCAGCGCCAGGGTGATGCTGCCGAACGTCTTGTCCTGCAAGGTGCTCACGCCGCCGTAGACGATCTCGAAGCGCACGTCCGCGGCGGTGGCGGCGGCGAGCGCGGCGCCGATACCGCTGTGGTCGTCGACGTCGACGGTGACCAGCCGGCCGCCGTGCAGCTCCCGCAACCGGTTGAGCTCGGCCGCGTCGGGCCGGTTGTGCAGCACGGTCGCCACGAACGACCGCGTCGGCGCCGCCTTCGGCGCCGCGAAAACATCGAAGGTGTCGGCCAATTCGACGATCCGCCCCTCGGCCAGCACCGCCACCCGGTCGGCGACCGCGCGGATCACGTCCATCTCGTGGGTGATCACCACGATGGTCACCCCGAGTTCGGCATTGATCTTCTTCAGCAGCCGCAGTACCTCGCCGGTGGTCTCCGGGTCGAGCGCGGAGGTGGACTCGTCGGCGAGCAGCAGCGACGGCGAGGTCGCCAGCGCCCGCGCGATCCCGACGCGCTGCTTCTGCCCGCCGGAGAGCTGATCGGGATAGGCGCGCGCCTTGTCGGTGAGGCCGACGAACTCGAGCAGCTCGGCGACCCGCGCCTTGCGTTCGGCGCGCTTCCAGCCCGCCACCTTGAGCGGATACTCGATATTGCCCGCGGCCGTGCGTGATCGGAACAGGTTGAACTGCTGGAACACCATGCCGATATCGCGCCGCAGCCTGCGCACCGCCGACTCCGGCACCCCGGTGATGGGGGTGCCGGAGATCGTGACGGTGCCCGAGGTCGGCTTCTCGAGCGCGTTGATCAGCCGTACCAGGGTGGACTTGCCCGCCCCGGAATAGCCGATCACACCGAAGATCTCGCCCCGCTCGATCCGCAGGTCGATGTCGTCGAGCGCGACCAGCCGCTCGTCGCCGCTGCCGAAGACCTTGGTGACCGAACGGAATTCGACAGCGGCAGCGTCGGAGCTCACTTGTTCGCGCGGATGCCCTGCTGCACCCGGTCGAGGATCTGTTCGAGCTCGGCGCCGGGACGGGTCACGGCGACCGCGGTGTTCTTGGTGACCGCGGCGTGCGCGGCAGCCACGGCCGGGTCCTTCCAGATCTCGACCAGCTTCAGATAGGTCGGGTTGGTCTTGTCCTCGGCGCGGGTGACGATGACATTGATGTAGGGCTCGGCGGCCGGGTTCTTCGGATCGTCCTTGTACAGCGCCGAATGCGGGTCGATGCCGGAGCGCTCGAGGAAGGTGTTGTTGACCACCGAGCCGTCGACCGAGGCCAGCGACAGCGCGGTCTGCGCGGCGTCGACCGGGGTCACCCGCACCTTCGACGCGCCCTTGTCGATGTCGGCAGGCGTCGGCTGCGCGGAGGTGCCGGTCAGCTTCAGCAGCCCGGCGGCCTGCAGCACGAACAGCGCGCGGGCCTGGTTGGTCGGATCGTTGGGGATCGCGATCTCACCGCCTGCCGGGATGTCGGCCAGTGCCTTGTGCTTCTTGGAATACAGGCCGAGCGGCACGATGTAGGTCGAGCCGATCGGGGTCAGGGTGTCCGAGCTCGCCACGTTGTACTGGCCGAGGAATTGCAGGTGCTGGAACAGGTTGACGTCGATCTGCTTCTGCGACAGCGCCGCATTGGGCTGCTTGTAGTCGGAGAAGTTGGTGATCTTCAGCGTGATGCCCTGCTCCTTGGCCTTCTGCTCGAAGACGTCCCACGCCTGGTCCTTGTCGGTGGTGCCGATGCGCACCACGGTGCCGGACTCGGCGTCGTCCCCACCGCACGCCGTGAGGGTGAGGGCCGCGGTTGCTACCAGTACCGGGATCGCCAGTACCCGACGGAATTTCACTTGATACTCCCGAATTGCTCGCTATTGGTGAACCCGGTCATCCAAGCCGGGGCCGCCGACCTGCGACAACGGTTTACGTTGCCTCGAGCGAAACCCTCGCAAACAGTGGGACGTCCGTCTAATTTGCGGACATCAGTCGCGCAGGTATTCGTGGACCAGCATGACGGCCATCGATCCCTCGCCGACCGCGGCCGCGACCCGGTGGCCGTTGAAGGCGCGCACGTCGCCCGCGGCGAAGACGCCCGGCACGGTGGTCTCGAGGTGCAGCGGCGGCCGGGTCAGCGGCCAGGGTGAGTCGGCGCCCGCGACGGTCGCGATATCGGGTCCGGTGAGCAGGTAGCCGCGGTCGTCGCGGGCGAAACCGGGGCCGAGCCAGGCCGTGGTGGGATCGGCGCCGATGAAGGCGAACAGCCAGGTGGCGGGAACTTCTTCCGTCGCGCCGGTCCGCCGGTGGCGCAGGGTGAGGCGTTCGAGATGGGTGCCGCCGGAGGCGCCCGCGACCTCGGTGCCCGTGCGGACGTGGATCTCCGGGATCGACGCGATCTGCTCGATCAGAGAGGTCGACATCTCCGTGGCCAGCGATTCACCGCGGACCAGCAGGATCACCCGGCGGGCACAGCTGGCGAAGTAGACCGCCGCCTGGCCCGCCGAGTTCGCACCGCCGACGATGTAGACGTCGGACCCCGCGCACAGCGGCGCCTCGGTGAGCGCCGAGAAGTAGTAGACGCCGCGGCCGGTGAAGTCCTCGACACCCGGTGCGTCGAGGGTGCGGAAGGTGGCGCCGGTGGCGATGATCGCCGCCCGCGCCGAGACGGTCGTGCCGCCCGCGCAGTGCGCGGTGACGTCCTCGTCGGTGGCCTCGAGCGCGTCGGCCCGCAGGCTGATCACCAGTTCGGCGCCGAACTTGCCCGCCTGGCGCCGGGCCCGGTCGGTGAGCACGGCGCCGGAGATCCCGTCGGGGAAGCCGAGATAGTTCTCGATGCGGGCGCTCAGCCCGGCCTGCCCGCCGATCGCCCAGCGCTCCAGCAGGACCGTGTGCAGTCCCTCCGACGCGCCGTAGACGGCGGCGGCCAAGCCCGCCGGACCGCCGCCGACGACGAGCAGGTCGTAGCCGCCGGAGCCGGGTGTGGTGTGCAGCCCGACCCACTGGGCGAGTTGCTCCTCGTCGGCGGGTTTCAGCACCCGGCCGTCCGAGGCGATCAGCACCGGGGTGTCGTCGTCGGCGAACCCGTGCGCGGCCAGCAGTTCGCGGCCGGTCGGATCGGTGGGTTGCACCCAGCGGCAGGCGATCTCGTTGCGGCTGAGGAAGGTCCGGACTGCCGCGCCCGCGGGCGACCACATGTCGCCGACGACGGTCAGCGCGGGGGAGTCGTGCGCATCCTGCGAGGCCACCCGTCGAGAATAGGCCGGACCGGCGGCGATGCCGGGGTGGCGCTCCGGTCAGCGGCGCGGGTGGTCCACCGACAGCCTGCCGCGGCGGATGAGATCGTGGCGGGTGTTCGCCGACATCGGCGGCAGCGGCTGCTCGCCGCTCGCCTCGTCCGGGTTCGGTCGCACCAGCAGGGTGACGGTCGCGGCAGGCACGAAACCGGTGCTGGTCATCAGCGCCGCCGAGGCGCTGTTGCGGTCCTCGACATCGGTGACGATATGGCGTGCCCCGCGCGCGAACAGCGCCTCCGAGCACACGTTCACCAGCCGCCGGGCGATCCCGTGGCCCTGCATGTCGGGCGCGACCGCGATCCACTCGAGGTAGGCCCAGTCGTCGCGGTGCTCGAACTCCATCGAGCCGAGCACGAAGCCGACGACCCGGTCGGAGTCCAGGGCGACCCAGCAGGCGTTGTCCGGGCTGTCCAGATGCTCGGCGACGGCCGTGAGCGACCACGACGTGTACGGCTTGGTGGTCGTGTCGAACACCTGGTGGCCGAGGTCGAGGACTTGACGCAGATGTCCCAGCCCCATCGGCACGACGACGATCGAGGAGTCCATAGCGTCAGTGTGCCCTACGCGCCCTTGCGAGTCGCGGTCTTGCCTGCCGTGGATTTCTTCGCCGCCGCCTTGCGCGGCGCCGCCTTCTTGCCCACTGTTTTCTTGGCCGCCTTCTTCGGGGCGGGCGCCGCCTCGGTGTCGCGGCGGCCACTGGCTTCGAGGCTGCGCTGCAGCGCGGCGACCAGGTCGACGACCTCGGCGTCGGGCTGTTCGGCGGGTTCGGCGGCTGCGGCGGATTCGACCTTGCCCGTACCGCTGGCGATCGCTTCGTCGAGGAGTTTCTGCAATTCGATCTGATATTCGTCGGTGTATTCGCCGGGATCGAAATCACCCGACATCGACTCGACCAGCGTCTCGGCCATCTTCAATTCCTGCGGACGCGGTGCGGGCGCCTCGTCGAGCGACGGGAAGTCGACGGCACGCACCTCGTCGGGCCACAGCAGCGTCTGCAGGACCAGCACGCCGTCGCGCACCCGCAGCGCCGCCAGTCGGGTCTTCTGCCGCAGCGTGAAGTGCACGAGCGCGGTCTTGTCGATGCGTTCGAGGGTGGCCGCCAGCAGCTGGTAGGCCTTGGGCGTCGCCGAATCCGGTTCGAGGTAATAGCTCTTGTCGAACAGGACGGGGTCGATCTGCTCGGACGGCACGAATTCCAGCACCGGTATTTCGTGCTTCTCCGCCGCGGGGAGTTTCGCGAAATCGGCGTCGGTGAGGACGACCTGGTCGCCGTCGGGGGAGACGTAGGCCTTGTCGATGTCGGAATACTGGACCGATTTGCCGCATACCTGGCAGACACGGTCGTATTTGATCCGGCCGCCGTCCTTGGCGTGGACCTGATGGAACCGAATATCGTGGTCCTCGGTCGCGGTATAGACCTTGACCGGGACATTGACCAGCCCGAAGGCGATCGAGCCTTTCCAGATCGATCTCATATGGCCATAATTGCCGAAATGTCGCCCGGGGGCGAGGGAACGCCGTTGAACCGGTGCCCCTCCGTGACGCGGCGGTGCTTGACATCGTTGCGTCTGATCCAATGGCCGGGTGGACGCCGAGCTGATCATCTGCGGACTCGGCCCGGCGGGCCGGGCGGTTGCCCATCGCGCGCTGGCCCGCGGCCGGGCCGTCACGGTGATCGACCCGCATCCCGACCGGGTGTGGACGCCGACCTACGCCGCCTGGGCGGACGAACTGCCGGACTGGCTCGAGCCGGCCGTCGTCGCCGCGACCGTCGACGGGCCGACGGCGTCGGCCGTGCGGGAGCATCGGATCGACCGCACCTACCAGGTCCTCGACACCGCGGGATTGCAACGGTCGCTGACCATCGACGGCGCGGAGGTGATCGCCGACCGGGTCGTCGACCTGGACGCGGGTTCGGTGCGGACAGCGAGCGGATTGTCCCGCACCGGCCGGGTGATCGACGCGCGCGGACTGGCCAGGTCACCGCGCCGCGCCGAACAGACCGCCTACGGCATGGTCCTGCACGGGGACGCCCGTGCCCAGCAGGCCCTGTTCATGGACTGGCGGCTGGACAACGGTGCCGATCCGGACGATCCGGCGTCGTTCCTCTACGTCGTCCCGCTCGGCGCGGACACGATGCTGTTCGAGGAGACCTGTCTCGCGGGCCGCCCCGCTCTCGGCCCCGACGTCCTGCGACACCGCCTGGAGCACCGCCTGCGGGCACGCGGCATACCCGTCACCGGTGCGGAACCGGTTGAGCGGGTGCGGTTCCCGGTGCAAGGGGGCAGGCCCGGCCATGGCCGGTTCGGGGCGGCCGGTGGCCTGACCCACCCCGCCACCGGTTACAGCGTCGCCGCCTCGCTGAGCGCGGCCGACCTCGTCGCCGCAGGCACGACGCTGTGGACGGCCCGAGCGCGCACCGTGGCCGCCCTGCGCCGGGCGGGTTTGCGGGCACTGCTGGCCATCCCGCCGCGCGATGTCGCGGTCTTCTTCGACGCGTTCTTCGATCTGCCCACTCCACTGCAACGGTCCTACCTGTCCGGACACGACGATCTGCGCGGCACACTCGCGGCGATGCGCGCACTGTTCGCCGCTCTACCTCCGCGATTGCGCCGCACCCTCGCGATGTCGGTGGCCGGAATCGGCCCGGCACCGGCCGGGGTGTAGCGGGCCGGTCGCCGGCCTGCATCGAAGGGTGTGCGCGCGGTCACCCCGGGGCCCGGCGGCACCGCCACGAAGTTGCTACCATCGCTGCGCGAACGCGCCCACCCGCCAACAGGATCGGGCCGGCGAGGCGGACCGGCCGGAAACACCCGAGCCCCCGCACGTCGACGTGCGTGCCGCACAGTTGCGTGACGAGTTAGGGGAATATCCGGTGTTCGAATTCACCAAGCGGCGCAGCTGCTGGGTGCTCGGCGTTTTCGCAGTGCTCGCGCTGGTGCTCGGCGCACTCGGCGCCACGCTGTTCGAGCGGGTGGAGGGCGGCGGATACACCGACCCGGGCAGCGAATCCAGCAGAGCACTCCAGGTGCTGCGCGAGGAGTTCGGGCAGGCGCCGCCGAATCTGCTGCTGCTCGTGGAGACCGAGTCCTCGGTCGAGGACCCCGAATCCACCGCGGCGGCGACGGCACTGGTGGCCAACCTGCAGGAGCGCGACGGCGTCACCGACGTGGTGTCCTACTGGACCACCCATCAGCCCGCGCTGCGCAGCGTCGACGGCAAGCAGGGCCTGATCGTGGCCAGCGTGCTCGGCAGCGAACGCGAGATCGACCAGCGCGTCGCCGCGATCGCCGCCGAACTGACCGGAACGCAAGGCACCCTGCAGGTCAGGGCGGGCGGCTTCGCGATGCTCATGCACGAGACCGTCGAGCAGAGCAAGACCGATATCGCCAAGGGCGAGGCCATCGCGTTCCCGCTCACCCTGATCGCGCTGCTGTTCGTCTTCGGCGGCCTGGTCGCGGCGAGCCTGCCGCTGCTGGTCGCGCTCGGCACCGTGCTGGCGACGATGGGCGCGCTGTGGCTGCTGACGCTGTTCACCCCGCTCTCGGTCTCCGCGACGAACGTGGCCACCCTGCTCGGCCTCGGCCTCGCCATCGACTACAGCCTGCTGATCGTCAACCGCTACCGTGACGAACTGTCCGAGGGCCGCACCCCGGCAGGCGCGGTCGCGACCACCCTGCGCACCGCGGGCCGCACCGTCGCGTTCTCGGCGCTGACCGTCGCCGTCGCGCTCGCCGGCCTGCTGTTCTTCCCGCTGCTCGCGATCCGGTCCATGGGTTACGCGGGCATCCTCGTCGCCGCACTGGCGGCCCTGGTCTCCCTGACCGTGCTGCCCGCGGCGCTGCTGCTGCTCGGCCCGCGGATCGACAAGGGCCAGCTCGGCTGGTGGTTCCTGCGGGCGCCGCGTCCGGCGCCGGGTGAGGGCGCCTGGCACAAGCTCGCCACCGCGGTGATGCGCAAGCCGATCCCGATCGGGCTGACCGTGACCGCGCTGCTGCTGCTTCTCGGCGCACCGTTCCTCGGCGTCAAGCTCGGCTTCCCGGACGAGCGCACGCTGCCGGAGTCGATGAACTCCCGCCAGGTCACCGAGATCGTGCAGCGCGACTTCGGCGAGAGCGACCAGAACACCCTCGTCGCTGTCCTGCCCGAGAGCGCGTACAGCGCAACGGGAATCGATGCCATCGCGCGCGACCTGTCCGACCTCGACCATGTCCGCCGCGTCGACACCGCCACCGGCAGCTACGCCCAGGGCGGCCTGCTCACCGCCCCCACCGCGGCGAACGCGCACTTCCGGGCCGACCGGGCCGTCTACCTGTCGATCGTGCCCGCCACCTCCGACAGCGACGCGCTGGCCGGGCTGGTCGAGCAGGTGCGGGCCGTGCAGACGCCCAGCGAGCTGCTGGTCGGCGGTGTCGCCGCGGCCAATGCCGACTCCATCGACGCCATCGAGGACGAATTGCCCTGGGCGCTCGGTTTCGTGGTGCTCGTGATGCTGCTGGTGCTGTTCGCGCTCACCGGCAGCGTGGTGCTGCCCGTGCTGGCGGTGGTCCTCAGCGCGCTCAGCCTCACGGCGACCTTCGGCGCGCTGGTGTGGATCTTCCAGGACGGCCATCTGTCCGGGCTGTTCGGTTTCACCGTCACCGGTGACCTGTCGGCCACCGTGCCGGTGATGCTGTTCGCCGCCGCCTTCGGGCTCGCGATGGACTACCAGGTGTTCCTGCTCTCGCGGATCCGCGAGGAATTCGACCGCACCGGCAAGAACGAGACCGCCGTCGCGGTGGGGCTGGAACGGATCGGGCGCATCGTCACCGCGGCCGCGATCCTCATCTCGCTGGTGTTCCTCGGCTTCCTGGCCTCCGACATCACCTTCATGAAGGCGTTCGGGATCGGCCTGCCGCTGGCGGTGATCGTCGACGCCACCCTGGTGCGCGGGTTCCTGCTGCCCGCCGCGATGAAGGTGCTCGGCGACGCGAACTGGTACGCGCCGGAATTCCTGCGCCGCCTGCACGATCGCTGGGGCCTGGACGAGGGCGGTGCGGGCCGGTCGCTGAATCGCGATGTCCCGGTGCGTGATCCCCTCGGTGTCACCACCGGCAAGCCGGTGACCACGGACGTGGAGATCGTCGTCAACGATCCGCTCGCGCGAGCGGAGGCGGCACGGGCCAAGGAAGACCTGGCCGCCGCGGGTCGTGCCGAGACCGCGGACTGACCAGGCGGGGTCTGTCGAGAGCTGTTGGGCGACACCGGTTTCGCTTCGGACCGGTGTCGCCCTTCGCGTTGTCCGGGAGGCTCAGATGCCGCCGGTGGACAGCAGTCCGCCGTCGACCCGCACGCAGTCGCCGGTGATCCACGCGGCCTCGTCGGAGACCAGGAACGCGATCAGCCTGGCCACGTCCTCCGGGACGCCGAGCCGCTTCAACGGGTAGGCGCTCGCGGCCCGCTCCTCGTCCGCCGAGTACAGCGCGTCGGCGAACTTGGTCTTCACCACGCCCGGCGCCACCGCGTTGACGCGGATGTTCGGGCCCAGCTGCCAGGCCAGCTCCTCGGTGAGCCGGATCAGCGCCGCCTTGGACGCGCCGTAGGCCGAGATGACACCGGAGGACCGGATGCCCGCGACACTGGCGACGTTCACGATCGCGCCACCGTGCTCGGCCATCCACGCCCGGTACGCCTGCTGGACGTAGCCCAGCGAGGCGACCACGTTCACGTCGAAGATCTTGCTGACCCCGCCCAGGTCGGCGTCCATCAGCGAGCCGTACACCGGGTTGATGCCGGTGTTGTTGATCAGGATGTCCAGCGAACCGAACTCGGTGACCGCCCTGGCCACGGCCTCGGCCCTGGCGTCGGCATCGCCCGCGTTGCCCGCCAGCGTGGCCACCTGGCCCTTGTGCCCGAGGGCGCGCAGCTCGATCGCCGCGGCCTCGAGCGGCTCGGGCTTGCGCGCGGTGATCAGCACGTTCGCGCCACGGCGCATCAGTTCGGCGGCGGTGGCAAGGCCGATGCCGCGGCTCGCTCCGGTGACGAGGGCGGTCCGGCCTAGGAGATCGGTAGTCATGCGACGAGAGTAACCAGGCTCACACCGGGCGGCGCCGGTTCGGTGGTCGAGTTCGAGGACGGTAAAATGAGTGGTTCTTGCCGAGACCGACGGTGCACGATGGGTCGGTTCGGCGGCCACCCTTTTTCCGACACGAGGAGATTCCCTGTGATCACGGCGACCGACCTGGAGGTCCGGGCCGGAGTCCGCACCCTGCTCTCGGCCCCCGGGCCGGCGCTGCGGGTGCAGTCCGGCGACCGGATCGGACTGGTCGGGCGCAACGGCGCGGGCAAGACCACCACCCTGCGCATCCTCGCGGGCGAGGGTGAACCCTACGCCGGAAAGATCGTGCGCTCCACCGAGATCGGCTACCTGCCGCAGGACCCGAAGGAAGGCGATCTCGATGTGATCGCCCGCGACCGGGTGCTCTCCGCGCGCGGCCTGGACACCCTGATCCGGGACATGGAGAAGCAGCAGGTGCTGATGGCCGAGGTCGTCGACGAGAAGGAACGCGAGAAGGCGATCCGCAAGTACGGCCGCCTCGAAGACCAGTTCTCCTCGCTCGGCGGCTACGTCGCCGAGAGCGAAGCGGCCCGCATCTGCAACAGCCTCGGTCTGCCCGACCGGGTCCTGGGCCAGCAGCTGCGCACCCTCTCCGGCGGTCAGCGCCGCCGCATCGAGCTGGCCCGCATCCTGTTCTCCGCCTCCGACGGCTCCGGCGGGCGCTCCGATCGCATCCTGCTGCTCGACGAGCCGACCAACCACCTCGACGCCGACTCCATCACCTGGCTGCGCGGGTTCCTGCAGAACCACGACGGCGGCCTCATCGTGATCAGCCACGATGTCGAACTGCTCGAGGCCGTGGTCAACAAGGTGTGGTTCCTCGACGCGGTGCGCGGTGAGCCCGACGTCTACAACATGGGCTGGAAGAAGTACCTCGACGCCCGCGCCACCGACGAACAGCGCCGCGTCCGCGAGCGCGCCAACGCCGAGAAGAAGGCGAGCGCGCTGCGTCAGCAGGCCGCCAAGCTCGGCGCCAAGGCCACCAAAGCCGCTGCGGCACACCAGATGGTGCGCCGTGCCGAGCGGTTGATGTCGGAGCTCGACGACGTGCGTGTTGCCGACAAGGTCGCCCGCATCCGCTTCCCCGAGCCTGCGCCGTGCAGCAAGACCCCGCTGATGGTGAACAACCTCACCAAGCTCTACGGGTCCCTGGAAATCTTCACCGGCGTCAACTTCGCCGTCGACAAGGGCAGCCGCGTGGTGGTGCTCGGCCTCAACGGCGCGGGTAAGACGACCATGCTCAAGCTGCTCGCCGGCGTCGAGACGCCGACGTCGGGCGGGGTCGAGCAGGGCCGCGGCCTCAAGGTCGGCTACTTCGCCCAGGAGCACGACACCCTCGACGACGAGGCCTCGGTGTGGGAGAACATCCGGCACGCCTCCCCGGACGCGGGGGAGCAGGAGCTGCGCAGCCTGCTCGGCGCCTTCATGTTCACCGGTCCCCAGCTCGACCAGCCCGCGGGCACCCTGTCCGGCGGTGAGAAGACCCGTCTGGCCCTGGCCGGGCTGGTGTCCTCGGCGGCGAACGTGCTGCTGCTCGACGAGCCGACCAACAACCTCGACCCGGTCTCGCGCGAACAGGTCCTCGAGGCGCTGCGCACCTACGCGGGCGCCGTCGTCCTGGTGACCCACGACCCGGGCGCGGCCGAGGCGCTGAACCCGGAACGCGTCATCCTGCTGCCCGACGGCACCGAGGACCACTGGTCCAACGAGTACGCGGAGCTGATCGACCTCGCCTGAGCCGTCAGGGCTCGGAGGCGGTAGCGCAGCGTCACCACGCAGGGCCCCGGAGTCAGGCGGCGATCAACACAGCCTGAGCCCATCGGCGCCCAAAACGGCGGTGTGTCGCGCGTGAAACGCTGTGTCGCGAGGGAACTCGCGGGTCTCAGGTGAGTTTCATCACTGTTTTCGTTGATCACCGACTCCGGAGTGTCTAGCCTGGAATCAGCTGCTCGGCGACTCGGAGGAAGCCATGAGCGACAGTGCGAGACAGGCCGCTAGGTCGGCCAAGGGCAAGGCGACGATCGGCAAGACAGCGCTGGGAAAGGGCACCCGGGTCACGGGCAAGTCCCGCGACCGGTTGCAGTCCCAGCTGAAGAAACAGTACGAGGCGGGAGCGAGCATCCGCTCCCTGGCCAGGTCCACCGGCCGCTCGTACGGCTTCATCCACAATGTGCTGGTCGAATCGCACGTCGAGTTGCGCGGCCGCGGCGGCGCCAACCGGCGAAAGAATCCGGCCGACTGAGGCGGGCTCACCAGTCGGCGACGGCACCGTCCCCGCGGACGAGCAGGTTCGCCAGGCTGGTGAACAGCGGCAGGCCGGTCTTGATCTCCAGATACGCGAACTGGCCCTGCGGGTTCACCTCGAGGAAGTAGTACTCCCCGTCGCTGCCCAGACGCAGGTCGACGACGCCGAAGCTCAGCCCCAGCGCGCCCATCAGGGTGGCCAGCGACTTGCTGACCGAGGCGGGCAACCGGTCGCGCGTGAACCCCACCGAGGTGTCGAGCCGGGAATCGACCCGCCCGGCCCCCGCCTGCGAATCGATGCGCACCGTCCACTCGACGCCGTCGACCCACACCACCCGCAGATCGCAGCTGGCCTCGACATAGTCCTGGAACGTGGTGGGCGTCGACCGGATCGAACCGAGCCTGCTCAACTCGGACCCGGTGATGATCCGGGTCTCGGAGAACTCGCCGCGGCCGGTCCCCGTGCGCTTGTACACCACTGGGCCGGAACGGGATTCGACGAAACTGCGGGCTTCGTCCGGATCGTTGGTGATCAGCGTCTCGGGAATGGTGAAGCCGGCCCGCTGCGCCGTCTCCAGCTGCACGATCTTGCGGCTCGCGGTGCGTTCGGCGGCCGGATCGTTGACCCAGTACGCCGGGATCGACCACAGCATGCCCTGCAGGAACCCGTCGCACTCGGCCTGGCGGAACTCGTCGTCGGCGACGCGAACGCCGTGCGGCACCCGGCACGGGTGCGGCCTGCGCCACCACACCGCGCGCACGTCGTCGAGGCCGTGGATATGGGCGAGCGCGCGGTTGGTGCCTGCCTTGTCGAGCCGGAAACTGCCTGTCTCGGTCGGGAAGTCACGCAGGTCGAGCCGGATCGGGTCGAGCCCGTGGTGTTCTCGCAGGGTGGCGGCCAGCGCATCGGCGTGCAGGTCGTCGGTTTCGGAGACGATGAGCACCGCGTCGGTCGCGCGTTCCATGATGGTGGGCCGCTTCAGTCGAGGCTGTCGCAGTTGATGCCGTCGCGGAAGGTGAACGTGGCGCCGGTGACGCCGCCGCGTTCGGCGATCCGCAGCTTGGCCGCCCAGGTGCGGGTGGCCTGGGCCAGCTGGTCGTCACCGAGCGCCTCCGACGGCTCGGGGGCCAGCGTGATCGGCCGGTCGACCAGTTCGACGCGCATCCTGCGCGTGAAATCGGCGGTGGCGCCGGGCCGGATGTCGACGCACACCTGCCGTTCACCCGCCGCGGCGCGATCCTCGGTGAGCCGCACGACATCTCGCCGGTCGAAGGTCCACGTACCACCGTCGACGCGCACCGAGATGTCGCGATCGGACTCGGCCACCAGCAATCCGCGCAAGGCCGGGCCCCGATCTCGGGACGCCGCGGTAGCGGGGAGGTGGATGGCGTCGGTCATGGGCACTCACTCCGATCTTCTCGTCTGCTCGCGATTTGCCAGAGCCCCCGAAGGTGCTTCGGATCATAGCGTGCGAGCGGGCGTCGCCGAGTCGGTTCGCGAGATTTGCAGAGCCCCGGGCAAACCGCCGAGCGGCGCGTGATCGCCTAGCGGGGAGAGAATTTCGGACAACCGGACCGCTGATCGCCCCGTCGCACCGGCAATCGATCAGCTAACGATGCTTGACACGACCGCGGCCCGCATCGCCCTGGAATTGCTGGGCGATACGGGCCGTGCCGGGCAGGTCAGAGGCCGAGCAGTTCGGGGTGCTCGGCGAGACCGCGGAAGTGCTCGGCGGGGTTGGCGACCAGCTTGCGCTCGGTCAGATCCATCGCGCCCGCCACCACGGTGATCTCGGCGGAGACGGTTCCGTCGAGCTTGATGATCTTGTGGTGGAACCGGAAGACCTTGCCGCCGTCCCAATCGAATTCGCACGTCACGGTCACCTCGTCGCCACCGCGCAGCTCCCGCCGGTACTTGATCGTCGACTCGAGCACGACGGCCCCGATCCCACTGGCGAGGAACTTGTCCTGCGGGATCCCCGCCGCCCGCATCAGCTCCCAGCGGGCATGCTCGCCGTACTGGTGGTAGACGGCATGGTTGAGATGGCCCTGGGTGTCGAGCTCATAGCCGCGGACGAGGACCGGAACGGAGAACGTCATACGGTGTACAACCGGCGGCTTCGCCGGGGTTGTTCCCGATTCGGCTGCAATCTGCACCACAGTCCGGACGGTTCGGTATGGCCGATCGGTCAGCGGCGGTGAGCGTTGCGTTCGGCCCACCAGGTGGGGGCGTCGACGAAGTGGTTGTCGAATTCCTCTTGGGCGGCGAGGAATTCGTCGTGGGTCGCCTGGCCGTGGATGAGCCGGTCGAGCAGGCGGAAGTATTCGAAGCGCTGGACGCCGGGCATCAGGGCGATGAGGATGCGGGCGCCGCTGTCGGGAGTGGCGCCGAAGGCGTGGGGCATCAGACGGGGGACAACCAGGGAGCCGCCCGCGCCGACGGTGAGGATGTGGTCGCCCGCCATGACCTGGAGTTCGCCGTCGGCGACGTAGAAGAGTTCGTCGGAGCGGGTGTGGAAGTGCGGTGCCGCGCCGTCGGCGCCCCTGTCCATGGTGACTTCCAGAGTGCTGACGGTGCCGTCGCTGGCGTTCGCGTCGGTGAGCAGGCGCATCCGCACGGAGTCGGTGCCGAGGACTTCGGCGTCCTCGGGCAGGCAGAGGGCGATGTCGCGAGTGTTCGTCATGGCAGTTCCATTCGCCGGTTGATAATTCGGTACCGAACTATATCGCAGCGAATAGAATCGTGTCCATGGATGAACCGGACGCCGTCGACGCCATCGCCGCCCAGTGGCAGCGCGAACGCCCCGACCTCGACCTCGCCGCGATGGCGATCTTGGGCAGGCTGGGCAGATTGATGACGGTGGCGACGGCCCGCATCGAAGCCGTGTTCACCGCACACGGCTTGCAGCGCGGGGAATTCGATGTGCTTGCGGCACTGCGCCGTTCGGGCGCACCGTGCGAACTCAACCCCTCGGTGCTCGCCGACACCCTGATGCTGTCGCGCGCGGGGATGACCGGCCGCATCGATCGCCTGGAAGCAGCGGGCCTGGTCCGCCGGATCGCCGATCAGGGTGACCGCAGAGCAGTGCTGGTCGCGCTGACCGAGGAGGGGCGTGAACTTGTCGATGTCGTCGTCGGCGCGCACACGGAGAACGAGACAGCGATGCTGTCCGTGCTGGATCCCGCCGATCAGGAATCGCTCGACCGCATCGCCCGCATCCTGCTGAAAAGCCTCGAGGGCTAGCCGATCCCCAACGGCACAATGATCAAGACCGTTGATCCCGCCGCTCGCAATCGGGGAATTCTGGCGGCCATGGAGGCGGGATTCGAGCCCGCGACCTCCGTCTTGTCGAGGCGGTGTTCTACCTGCTGAACTACTCCATGGCCACGCTGAGCGTAACTCAGGCTTCCTTGCGGCGCACCGAGGCTTCGACGAGATCCAGTACGGCGGAAAGGTTTTCGTCGGTGTGACCGGAGGCGATGCGGGCGATGAGGCCGTCGAGGACGAGGTCGAGATAGCCGAGCAGGACGTCGGTGGGGACGTCGTCGCGCAGGGCGCCTGCCGCCTTGCGACGCTCGAGGCGGGCGAGGGTGGCCGCGGTCAGCTCGGCCGAGCGCTGGGTCCAGCCGGCCCGGAACTCGGGGTCGGTGCGCACCCGGCGCGCGATCTCGAGGCGGGTGCCCAGCCAGTTGAATTCCTCTGGGCGGGCGAGCATGTCGCGCATGACCTGCACGATGCCCTGGTTGGCCGCGACCTCGGCCATGCGCTCGGCGTCGTCCTTGGCCAGGGCGAAGAACAGCGCGTCCTTGTCCCGGAAGTGGTGGAAGATCGCGCCGCGGGACAGGCCGATGGCCTCTTCCAGACGGCGCACCGTGGCGCCGTCGTAGCCGTATTCGGCGAAGCAGCGCCGCGCGCCGTCGAGGATCTGGCTGCGGCGGGCGGCGAGGTGGTCGTCGCTGACCTTGGGCATGAGTCCTCCAACGGGAAATACACGGACCCCCGCCCCGGAACTCCGAGACGGGGGCTGTCGCAAGAAGGGCATCCGTTAACGGATGCCCGTGTGGTGCAGCATCATTCGATACTGCACCACCGGACACCGAGGTGCTTAACCGCGGATCATGTTGCGCAGGACGTACTGCAGGATGCCGCCGTTGCGGTAGTAGTCGGCCTCACCGGGGGTGTCGATGCGGACGACCGCGTCGAACGTGGTGACCTTGCCGTCTTCCGCGGTGGCGGTGACCTTGACGGTCTTCGGGGTGACACCCTCGTTGAGGGCGGTGATGCCCTCGATGTCGAAGGTCTCGGTGCCGGTCAGGCCCAGCGACGCGGCCGACTGGCCGGCCGGGAACTGCAGCGGCACAACGCCCATGCCGATGAGGTTGGAGCGGTGGATGCGCTCGAACGACTCGGTGATGACGGCCTTCACACCCAGCAGGCTGGTGCCCTTGGCGGCCCAGTCACGCGAGGAGCCCGAACCGTACTCCTTGCCACCGAGCACGACCAGCGGAATGCCGGCGGCCTGGTAGTTCTGCGAGGCGTCGTAGATGAACGCCTGCGGGCCACCGTCCTGGGTGAAGTCGCGGGTGTAACCACCCGAGACGTCGTCGAGGAGCTGGTTGCGCAGCCGGATGTTGGCGAAGGTGCCGCGGATCATCACCTCGTGGTTACCACGACGCGAGCCCAGCGAGTTGTAGTCCTTGCGGGCCACACCGTTGGCGTCGAGGTACTGCGCGGCGGGGGTGCCGGGCTTGATCGGGCCTGCCGGGGAGATGTGGTCGGTGGTGACCGAGTCGCCCAGCAGCGCAAGGACGCGGGCGCCCTTGATGTCGGTGACGGGGCTCGGGTCCATCGACATGCCGTCGAAGTACGGCGCCTTGCGGACGTAGGTCGACTTCTCGTCCCACGCGAAGGTGTCGCCCTCCGGGGTGGCCAGGCCCTGCCAGCGCGCGTCGCCGTCGAAGACGGTGGCGTAGGAGTTGCGGAACATGTCCTGGTTGATCGAGGACTTGATGGTGTCGTCGATCTCCTGGGCCGAAGGCCAGATGTCCTTCAGGAAGACGTCGTTGCCCTCGGTGTCCTGGCCGAGCGCGTCGGTCTCGAAGTCGAAGTCCATGGTGCCCGCGAGCGCGTAGGCGATGACCAGCGGCGGGGAGGCCAGGTAGTTCATCTTCACGTCGGGGGAGATGCGACCCTCGAAGTTGCGGTTACCCGACAGCACGGCGGTGACCGAGAGGTCGTTGTCGTTGATCGCGGCCGAGATCTCCTCGGGCAGCGGGCCGGTGTTACCGATGCAGGTGGTGCAGCCGTAGCCACCGACGAAGAAGCCCAGCTTCTCCAGGTAGGGCCACAGGCCTGCCTTCTCGTAGTAGTCGGAGACGACCTGCGAGCCCGGCGCCATGTTGGTCTTCACCCACGGCTTGGTCGACAGGCCCTTCTCCACCGCGTTGCGGGCGAGCAGGGCGGCGCCGAGCATGACCGACGGGTTGGAGGTGTTGGTGCAGGAGGTGATACCCGCGACCACGACGGCGCCGTGATCGAGGACGAAGTCACCGCGCTCGGCCGAGCGGACCTCGACCGGCTTGGACGGACGGCCGTTGGCACCCTTGGCGGCCGAGTGGGCCGGGGTGTAGGTGTCGTCGGCGGCGTTCGCGGACACGGCGACCGAATCGGAAGCCGGGAAGGACTCGTCGCCCGCCTCGTCCAGCGCGGTCAGCTCGCCCTCGCCCACGTAGTTGACGATGTCGGAGCGGAAGGCGCTCTTGGACTCGCTGAGCAGGATGCGGTCCTGCGGGCGCTTCGGACCGGCGATGGACGGCACGACGGTGCCCAGGTCCAGCTCCAGGTACTCCGAGTACGCGGGCTCGTTGTCGGCGTTGTGCCACATGCCCTGTTCCTTGGCGTACGCCTCGACGAGCGCGAGCTGCTCGTCGGTGCGGCCGGTCAGGCGCAGGTAGTTGATGGTCTCCTCGTCGATCGGGAAGATCGCCGCGGTGGAACCGAACTCGGGGCTCATGTTGCCGAGGGTGGCGCGGTTGGCCAGCGGCACCTCGGACACACCGGCGCCGTAGAACTCGACGAACTTGCCGACGACGCCGTGCTTGCGCAGCATGTCGGTGACGGTCAGCACCACGTCGGTGGCGGTGACGCCCGGCTTGATCTCACCGGTCAGCTTGAAGCCGACGACGCGCGGGATCAGCATGGAGACCGGCTGGCCCAGCATCGCGGCCTCGGCCTCGATGCCGCCGACGCCCCAGCCGAGCACGCCGAGGCCGTTGACCATGGTGGTGTGCGAGTCGGTGCCGACACAGGTGTCGGGGTAGGCCTGGCCGTTGCGGACCATGACGGTCGGGGCCAGGTACTCGATGTTGACCTGGTGGACGATGCCCATGCCAGGGGGGACGACCTTGAAGTCGTCGAAGGCGCCCTGGCCCCAGCGCAGGAACTGGTAGCGCTCGCCGTTGCGCTCGTACTCGAGCTCGACGTTGCGCTCCAGCGCGTCGGCGCGGCCGAAGACGTCCAGGATGACCGAGTGGTCGATGACCATGTCGGCGGGGGAGAGCGGGTTCACCTTGCTCGGGTCGCCGCCGAGGGTGGTGACGGCCTCACGCATGGTGGCGAGGTCGACGATGCAGGGCACGCCGGTGAAGTCCTGCATGATCACGCGCGCGGGGGTGAACTGGATCTCGACGCTCGGCTGCGCCGAGGGATCCCAGTTCGCGATCTCGCGGATGTGATCGGCGGTGATGTTGGCGCCGTCCTCGGTGCGCAGCAGGTTCTCCGCCAGCACCTTCAGGGCGTAGGGCAGCTTCTCGGTGCCGGGAACAGCCGAGAGACGGAAGATCTCGTAGGAGTTGCTTCCGACCTCGAGCGTGCCCTTGGCGCCGAAGGTATCAATCTTCGTCACGTCAGCTCCACTCATGTGTGAGGGTGTGCCGCCGGCGGGGCTGTGCCGGCGACTCGCGTCTTCGGAGGGGGATCCGGCGCCGTGAGATGCCGGTTTCCTCGCCGTACGAGCCTAACAGTACGCTTGTCCTATGAAATACGCGGGGGCGGTTGGGCGTGCCGTGTGAGCGTGTCCGCGCGCGTCGTCGCGTACTGTGCCAGTCGAGCGAGTCGGGGAATGACGCTTTGACGCTCACCCTGCAGTGTTGGATGCCCGTCGCAACGTAGGCGACCGAGGCTCGAAAGACCGGATGGAAGATGACCGTCTTGCACACCTTCGCGCCGATGGCCGCCGAACTGCCGCCGAATACCGTGCTGAGCAGTGTCCGGTCCGATCTCGCCGACAATCACGTCGCCGCCCCCAAGGGCGTGAACCAGGAGAAGCTGGCGGCGATCGTCGCCCAGGCGCGATCCGAGGGGATCCCGCTGAGCGTCGTTGTCGTTCCAGGCAACCCCGGCCACGACTCGAGCCTACGTGACCTGGCCACCGAGGTGGGCAAAAGCACCGACGGCACGGTCGCGGTCTTCAGCGACGACTGGGTCGGCACCTACAGCGACGGCATCAGCCGGGTCCGGCTCGAGTGGGCCGAGGACGTCGCCAAGTACAAGGGGAATCACCCCGAGGAGGCCGTGCAGGCCTTCGTCGACCGGCTGGAGCAGCCGGAGGGTGTGTCCTGGAGCGTGATCACCGCGGTGTTGCTGACGCTGGCCGCGCTGGTGATCGCCGGGCTGTACTTCGTGAAGGCGCGCCGCGGTCCCGATGCCGACACGCAGGTTGCCGCGTCGGCCCGCCGCGCTGACGCGGGTTCCGTCAAGTAACTGGTTTCCCTTCAGCAACATTTCCAGACCGTCGGTCTGTTTTTTGTCGTGAAAAGCTGACCTCCGACAGGCTACTTTCGGGCTATCCGCTAATTGCATCCCCGTGTCGCTGTGGCGGTTGTTTCCCTTGTGAACTATGTGTCGTACGGTTGCGGTGATCGTGATCGTGAATGCAGTGGTACAGGGGGCATTGGTCGACTCTTGTGGTCGGTGGGTGGGCTGATGCGCCGGTGGCGTATGTCGAGTCGAGTCACTCGGAGGTGCCGTGCGCGGTGCGGGCAGGCAGGACGAACCAGGTCTATTACGGGTAGCGGTGGGATTGCTGATGACGCTGGCCGTGCTCGCGGGCGCGGGGCAGGTCGCGGCGGTGCCACCGCCGCCGCCCAATCCCTCCGACGGTGAGATCGCGGGCGCGGGCGCGCAGGTCGACGCGCGGGTGAGCGAAATCGGCGTGCTGATCAACCGGGTCGCCGCGGCCGATCAGCAGTTACAGGCCCTCGACGACGCGCTCGCCGCCAAACGCGAGGCGGTCAACCAGGCGCTGGTCGACCTGCAGACCGCCAGAGACGCCGCCGACGCGGCCGCGGCCGCGGTCACCGACTCGCAGGCACTGCTCGCCGACGCGGGCGCGCAAGTCGGCGCGGCCCGCCAGGACTTCGACCAGTTCGCCACCCAGGCCTATGTGCGGCCGGTGAACAGCTCGGTCGTCACCTACCTGGCCTCCGCCACGCCCGATGCCGCGATGGACCGCGCGCAGGTGCTGAGCATGGTCTCGAAGAATCAGCGCCAGGCGCTCGACGACCTGCGCCGCACCCAGATCGCCCAGGCCAACCAGAACGCGGCGGCCCGCCAGGCCAAGGCCGACGCCGACGGCGCCGCCGGCGCCGCCGAGCAGAAGAAGAATGCCGCCCAGACCGCGGTCACCGTCGCCAAGACCGAATTCGACACCCAGGCCGCGGCCCGCGACGCGCTGCAGCGCGACCGCGCGGCGGCCCAGTCCGCCCTCGATGTCGCCCGCGCGACGGTGTCGGGGCTGCAGAGCCAGCGCGAGGTGTTCCTGGCCTGGGACGACCAGCGCAAGGCCGAGCTGACTGCGCTGCTCGCCGCCGCCAACGCCGCGGCCGCCCGCGCCGCCGCCGACCAGGCCGCCCGCGACCGCGCCGCCAAGCTCGGCGAGGGGCAGCGCCCACACACCGAGCTCGAATCCTCTCCGGCCGCACCACGCAAGACCAAACCCAAGCCGACGAAACCGCAGGTCACCGGGTCAGCCGCGATCGAGACGGTGATCGACCGGGCGATGTCGCAACTCGGCGTCACCTACGCCTGGGGCGGCGGCGACGAGGGCGGACCCACCCTCGGCATCCGTGACGGCGGCACCGGCGACGCGCACGGCGACTACAACAAGATCGGCTTCGACTGCTCGGGCCTGATGCTCTACGCCTTCGCGGGCATCGGCGTCTCCCTGCCGCACTACAGCGGCTACCAGTACAACGCGGGCACCCGCGTCGACGTCGAGGACCGCGAACGCGGCGACATGCTGTTCTGGGGCCCGGGCGGCAGCGCGCACGTCGCGCTCTACCTGGGCAACGGGACGATGATCGAGGCGCCCGAATCCGGTGATGTGGTCAAGATTTCACCGGTCCGCGAGGATGGCATCATGCCGTATGCGGTCCGCATCGTCGCCGAATGAGGATGCGGGAAGTGAAAGAACGAGGTAAACAACTGGAGAACAGTAGATGTGACCGGGCGTTTTGCTCAGAGGTGGGTTGTCGGCGCCTCGGAAGAGGGATAGCGTCACTACCTATAACCAAGTCACGCCTCGAAACATCAAGTGTGAGTGTGTGTTTCAGAATGAGGCTATCGCGGGGCAAGACCGCTCCTCGGTCGGCGACGGTTTGTGGTTCATCGCCGAGCCTTCCTGAGTATGCGTGGCCGGATGGAGTCAGCGGCCGGGCCGGCACGCAGTTCGCGCATCCAGGATCCATGGCGGCAGTATCCGAGGGGGCGTAGTGAGACCAACCGAACCCACACAAGCAGTAGCGGAGCGCGCGAGTATCGGCTCCGAGTGCCGCGGGATTCCGATCCGGACACCCGATCTGGCTAACCGGTATCTGGTAATCCCGAACACCGCGTTGTCCGAGCCGACGGTCAGCATCGAGGTGGTGGCCGACAACTCCCTGACGCGAGAAATGCTGTGTGGGTTCTTGGGTTCCGAAGACGACTTCGTCGTCATCCGCGGGGTGTCATGGAACGAAGCCGACAGAAGGTCCGGCGCGGTGCCCCCGGATGTGATCGTGCTCGACATCGACGAAATCAGCAGTGGCGCTGTACGGATCACCCGCTCGCTGATTCGGGCATTTCCCGACGCCGCGATCGTGGTGTTGAATTCGGGCGGCCCCGGACACGTGTTGTACGACATGCTGGAGATCGGTGTTCGCTGCTTTCTTCACAAGGGGATTTCCCGCACCGAACTGGTGACTTCGATCCGGGGTGTGGCGTCGGTGGAGAACCAGATCACGGTCACCGTGCCCCGCGAATTCCTGACATGCGGCGGACCATCGAGTCGCGGAAGACTCTCTGCGCGTGAGGAACAGGTCGTTCGCCTGGTCGGCGAGGCTATGACGAATCGTCAGATCGCCAATGCCCTGTCGATCACCGAGGGAACGGTCAAACGCCATCTGCGTAGCATTTTCGACAAGCTGGGGGCGGTCTCGCGGATCGACGCGGTCAACCGGTATCGCACCCTCGAAGGCCGGCAGGACTCGGCCTGAATATCCGATGGCATCCGAAAGATGCGAAAGCGGCCGGACTGTCCGCCGATGAACGGACAGTCCGGCAATAGTGTGATGCGGCCGCCTCGGCGTCAGTGGTCGACGGCTCGTTCCACGTCGGCGATGGCCTGCTCTGCGTCGACGAACAGGACTGCGCGCCAGCCTGCCGC
Source organism: Nocardia sp. NPDC060259 (assembly GCF_042728775.1). Taxonomy (NCBI): domain Bacteria; kingdom Bacillati; phylum Actinomycetota; class Actinomycetes; order Mycobacteriales; family Nocardiaceae; genus Nocardia; species Nocardia sp. NPDC060259. Next base: position 53,365 of record NZ_JBHXAY010000018.1, on the reverse strand, counting down.
GCGAGCGCCTGCGCAGTTCTGTGGCAGGTCGTCCACCAGGATGCACCGATCCGGGGCAATGCCCGCCCGTTCGGCCGCCAGGTCGAAGATCTCGCGGTCGGGCTTGCGGCAACCGACCTGTGCGGAGTTGACCACGGTGTCGAACAGCTCGTCGGCGACCACCATCTTTCGCCAGTAGGGCTCCCAGGCGGGCGGCATGTTGGACAGCATGCCGACGAACGCGCCCTCGGTGCGGTACCGCAGCAGGGCGTTCACCCAGCTGGTGTTGGCCGGCCTGTCGGCGAACCACGTCTCGGCCAAACTCGGGATCGCGGCATGAATCCCCTGCTCGGCCAGTGCCGCGCGCACCAGGTCCAGCCACTCGTCCTCGGTGACCAACGGTGTGTCCAGCGGCAGCATCATGTCCTCGGTGCCAAATGTGGCGGTCACGGCCGCAATTGCCGAACGAAGCGGATCCGGTGCCAGCCCGGTCTTTTGGCAGAATGCCGCAAAAGTATCGGCGACCGGCGGTGTCAATACGCCACCGAAATCTGACCAGATCGCGACAGAAGGTCCCATGCTGAGGTCGGTCAACGGTCTCTCCACTCTGTATTCGACTATCCCGTCCAGCGGCACGATATTTCTTCACCGGGCGCCCGCGCGATACGACGAACGGGGTACCTCGCATGGTCCGGCATGCTTCCTCCGGACCCGTCCCGGAAGTGATACCCCTTGGGAGACAGGCAATTCAGCCCATTGGAAGGTGACTCGTTCACCTGTCGCGGCACGGTCTGCCGTCGGTATTGTCCGAATCGTGTCGAGGGAGGACGGTTTCGGCTGCTGCGCGATACGAATTCCCCCGAGCCGGATGGATATGGGTAGGAGCATGACGATGGAGACAACACTCCGGGCAAGAACTCTCGCGGAGGCTATTTCTCTGCGTGCTACCGAAGATACGAATCGGACTGCCTACACGTTTTTGGCCGATGGCGAAAACGAATCGCTGTCGTTGACATTCGGCGAGGTCGGGGTGCGCGCCACAGCGATCGCGTCCCGATTGGCGGCGGTGGCCGCACCGGGTGAGCGGGCACTCATCATCGCCCCGGATTCGGCCGATTTCGTGCTCGCGTTCCTGGCCTGCCAGTACGCGGGGGTGATCGCGGTGCCGGTCTACCCGCCTTTCCCGATCACCTCGCCGCGTCGGATCGACACCCTCCGTACGATCGCCGCGGACTGCGGGGCCACCGTGGTGCTCGCCGGCGCTCCGGAACAGACCCGCCAGGCCCTGCTCGCCGCGGCGCCCGAACTGGGCGCGTTGCGTTGGGTGGGTACCGACGCGACCGACGACACAGGGTTCGAACCGGTCTTCCCGACCGGAGCCGACGTGTCCTTCCTGCAGTACACCTCGGGTTCGACCTCGGCGCCGAAGGGTGTGGTCGTCACCCACGACGCGCTCATGCACAACCAGGAGCTGATGTGCCACAGCATGGGCTACCGCCCCGAATCGAGCATCGTCGGCTGGCTGCCGTTGTTCCATGACATGGGATTGATGGGGCTGATCGTGCCCGCGATCTACGCGGGCGGCAGCACTGTTCTGCTGCCGCCGTTGACCTTCGTCCAACGCCCGGAGCGCTGGCTGCGCGCGGTGACCCGATACTCGGCCACGATTACCGGCGGCCCGAACTTCGCCTTCGAGCTGTGCTGCCGTCGCATCCCCGCCGCAGAGCGCGAAGGGCTCGACCTCAGTTCGCTCGAGGTCATGTTCAATGGCGCGGAGCCGATTCGCGACGAGACATTGGCCAAGTTCGCCAGGGAGTTCGGACCCCACGGATTCGACCCGCGCAGTCATTACCCCTGCTACGGCCTGGCCGAATCGACGTTGTTCACCGCCGGTGCGGTGCGTGGGGCAGGCGCGGTGACCCTGTCGGTGGACAGGGCGCAGCTGGCGGAAGGCCGGGTCGTAGCAGGGGCGGGGCATACCTTGGTCAGCTCTGGTGTCGTCGCGTCGCATCGCGAGCTTCTGATCGTCGACCCGGAAACCCGGACCCCGGTTGCCGAGGGCGACGTCGGCGAGATCTGGATCGGCGGCCCCGATGTGGCCGCCGGGTATTGGCAGAACGCGGACGCGACGACCGAGACATTCCGCGCGGAAACGGTGTCGCCACGTCGCGGCCCCTTGCTGCGCAGTGGCGACCTCGGTGCGGTCGTCGACGGCGAACTGTATGTGGTCGGCCGCCGCAAGGACCTGATCATCGTCGGTGGGCGCAACTACTACCCGCAAGACATCGAGGCCACGGTCGAGAACGCGAGCCCGCTGGTACGACGCGGCTGCACCGCGGCGTTCGCGTCCGACCGGGCCGGCGGCGAAGAGCTGATCGTGGTCGCGGAGACGCGTGCGGACGCTACCGGCATCGACGTGGCCGCGCTGTCGGCAGCCTTGCGTGCCGCGATCACCATCGACCATTCGATCACCCCTGCCGATGTACTGCTGGTTCCGGCGGGCACAGTGCCCAAGACCTCGAGCGGAAAGCTGCAGCGCCGCGGCACTCGTGCCGCCTTCGAGGCGGGCGAGCTGGCCCTGGCACAGCAGTCGCTGACGGTCGGAGCGCAGTGATGTCGCGGGCGGATCAGATTGTCACGTGGCTGGTCGAGCGAATCGGTTCCCTGCTCGGCGTGGAGGGGGAGAGCCTGGCGGTCGACGTCCCGTTCGTCGCACTCGGATTGTCCTCGCTGCAGGCGGTGGAGCTGTCCGACGATCTCCAGCGCTGGACCGGACTGACGCTCTCGCCGACATTCGCCTACGACTATCCCAGCATCACCTCCGCCGCCGTGGCGCTCGCGGAGCAGATGGCCGTGGCGGCCCAGCCGGGCACCGGCGGACGCGGCGAAGTGCGGGGCCCCGTGCGCCGACTGCAGGAGCCGGCCGAGGCCGGTACCGAGGGCGAGCTGATCGCGATCGTCGGCATCGGCTGCCGATTCCCCGGCGCCGACGGTCCCGCACAGTTCTGGGACCTGCTGCGGCACGGAGTCGATGCGATCAGCGAGGTGCCTTCGGATCGCTGGAATGCCGACGAACTCTACGATCCCGATCCTGATGCTCCAGGCCGGATGACCACCAAGTGGGGTGGATTTCTTTCCGGCGTCGACCATTTCGACGCGGACTTCTTCGGCATCGCGGCCAGGGAGGCCGTGCGAATGGATCCCCAGCAACGCCAGCTACTCGAAGTGGCGTGGACCGCGCTCGACGACGCCGGGATCGGACCGCGCGGCCTGGCGGCGACCCCGACCGGTGTCTTCATCGGCGCATCGTCCTACGACCACGGCGTCGCGGTGCTCGCACCCGGCACCGAGGTGTCGGCCCAGGACGGTACCGGTGCGGCATTGAGTGTCATCGCCAACCGGCTGTCGTACTGCCTGAACCTGGCGGGCCCGAGCATGGTGGTCGACACTGCCTGCTCGTCATCACTGGTCGCCGTGCACCTGGCCTGCCAGTCGCTGCGGGCAGGGGAGTCGGAGCTCGCCTTGGCGGGCGGGGTCAATGTGATCGCAGGCCCACGCATCGCGCTGAGCTTCAGCAAGGGCAGGCTGATGGCTCCGGACGGCCGGTGCAAGCCGTTCGACGAGAGCGCCGACGGCTACGTCCGCAGTGAGGGGGCGGGCGTTGTCGTCCTCAAGAGACTGGACAAGGCACTCGCTGACGGGGACCGGGTCTATGCCGTGATCCGTGGCAGCGCGGTCAATCAGGACGGGCGGACCAACGGTCTGATAGCGCCGAGCCGCCCCGCGCAAGAACGTGTGTTGCGCGCGGCCTATCACAGCGCCGGCGTCGACCCCGCTTCCGTCACCTATGCGGAGGCACACGGTACCGGCACAGCTGTCGGCGACCCGATCGAGGTCGGGGCGCTTGCCACGGTGCTCGGTGCGGGCCGTGACCCGGCCACGCCATTGCGAATCGGTTCGGCGAAATCGAATCTCGGACATCTCGAGGCCGCCGCCGGCATCGCCGGATTGATCAAAACCGCGCTGTCGCTGCATCATCGGCAATTGGTGCCGACGCTGCACTTTCAGCGGCCGAATCCGAGAATGGGCCTGGATACCGTCCCCGTGGTCGTCCAGACCCAGGTCGAGTCGCTGCCTGTCGACACTGCGGGCAGTGCTGTCGCGGGAACCAGTTCGTTCGGCTTCGGCGGCACCAACGCCCATGTGGTGCTGTCCACCGCGCCGACGGCCGAACCGCGGTCGGCACAGCGAACCACCGAATACCTGCTCTTCCCGGTGTCGGCGCAGACGGAAGCGGGCCTGCGCCGCCGTGCTCGGGGCTGGGCTGCTGTCGCCCGACGAGACGGGCACGACCCGGGATGGCTGGCGCGCGCCGCTGCGACCGCTGCCCGGCGAGCCGATCACGACACGCATCGGGCCGCGGTGATCGTGCGCGATGTCGACGACCTGGTCGAAAGCATGACCGCTATCGCCGAAGGCGAACGGGCTCGCGGCATCTGCGGACCACGGCCGCGGGCGACAGGCCAACGCCAGGTGGGGCTGATCTTCCCCGGGCAGGGTTCGCAGTGGGACGGGATGGGGCGCGGGCTGGCGAAGAGCATTCCGGCGTTTCGCGAGGCGATCGAACGCGCCGACACCGAACTGTCGGCCTGGCTGGGTGAATCACTGTGGTCGGCCGATACCGGACTCGTCGCGCACGGCACCGCGCAGGTGCCGCCCGCGCTGTTCGCGATGCAGGTGGCGTTGGCGCAGACCTGGCGAGCTTTCGGCGTAGAGCCCGCCGCTGTGTGCGGGCACAGTATGGGTGAGATCGCCGCTGCCCACGTCAGTGGTGCCCTCTCGCTCGCCGATGCCGCGCGCGTCGTCTCGGTACGGAGCAGGCTGCTCACCGAGATCTCCGGCCACGGCGGACTCGCGCTCGTCGAACTCGATGCGGCGCAACTGGAAACGGTGCTCGCCGAGCACCTCGACACAGTGTCGGTGGCAGCGGTGAACGGACCTCGCGCGACGGTGCTCTCCGGTCCTCCGCAGGCGTTGGACGGGATTGTCCGGCAGCTGGAGGCCGACGGCGTGTTCGCCCGGCGCATCGCGGTCGACTTCGCCGCCCACAGTCCGGCGGTGGAGCCGTTGCGGCCGCGCTTGCGCGCCGGCATCGAGGGCATCACCGCGCAGCGTCCCGCGCTGCCGTGGTATTCGACGGTCACCGGTGCCGTGTCCGCGGACACGCTCGCCGATGGCGACTACTGGTCGCGCAATCTGCGCGAGACGGTGCTGTTCGATACCGCGGTCGGCCGGATGCTGTCCGAAGGGCACGACACGTTCGTAGAGATCGCACCGCACCCGGTGCTTTCCCGGTCACTCGGTGAGATCGCCGAGGCCACCTCGGCGACAGCGGATGTGGTGGTGGTGTCGTCGACACGTCGTGACGAGGACGAGGTATTCGCGTTCCTGCACGCGCTGGGCGAGATCTACGTATCCGGCGTGAGCCTGGATTGGGAGGCGATTCACCCGGACGCCGACGCGGTAGCGGTCCCGTCACAGGGCTGGAACCATCAGCGTTTCCCGCTGATCCGGGCTCTCGGGCCCGGCGAAGGTGCCGGAGCCGGTGCGGCTTCGAGCCGGCTGATCGGCGCGCGGGTCTCCGTCGGCACCCACCCCGAACTCGGCGTGTGGCCGATCGAGCTCGACGCCGCACCCGAGATCGCCGATCACGTCGTCGATGGTGTGGTTGTGGTGCCGGGTACCTACTGGCTCGCCGCGGCGGCTGGTGCCGGCGCCGGGCGGACTGCCGTCGACGCGTCGCCGACGGTCGTGCTCAGCAACGTCAGTTTCGACGCGCCGCTCGTCCGCGCGGGCGAACAGGTTCCGGTGCAGCTCGTGATCGAATCCGCAGGTGGGCGTTCGGAATTCGCGATCATTTCCGACCCGGCAGGCACCCGGCTGACGCACGCGCGCGGCTGGCTCGATGCCGCGCCGGGCCGGCTCGCGGAGCGCCGGGTTCCCGCGCTCGACGACCTGCTCGCTCGGTGCGCCGAGCCCGTCTCGATCGCGCAGTTCTACGCCGATCTCGCTGCGGCGGGCCTCCACTACGGCCCGGCGTTTCGCTCCATGACGCTGCTGCAGCGCGGCGACGGCGAAGCGATCGGCAAGTTCAGCGCGGCCCTCGGGCCTGGCAGGCACACCGGGATACACCCCGCGCTGCTCGACGCCTGCCTGCACACCATCGCGGCGGCCGCGGGCCGGCAGCTGGAGCCGGGCACATTGCCGTTGCCCTCCGGCGCGACCCGCGTACAGTTCTCGGCTACCAGCGAGCCGATCACCGAGGTCTGGTGCCACGCGCGGATAGTCGAGTACGGCGATCGTGACCTGACCGCGGACCTGGTGGTACTCACCGGCGACGGGACGCCGATCTGGTCGGCGATGGACTTTCAGGTCACCAAGAGCAGCGCCCCGGCTGTCGACCGTGGCAGGTTGTATCGGCTGTCCTGGACAGCACACGAATCGGCGCCTGCGCCGATCGAGCCTGGCCGCTGGCTTGTCCTCGGCACCGATACCGCGCCGCTGCGCGCATTATCGGCGCGGTTGAGCGGCCGTGGCGACAGCTGCGTGCTCGGAAACGCCGACAGCGCGGCCGAACTGGATGCGCTGCTGGCGCAAGAAGACGACCTCGTCGGCATCGTCGACGCCCGTGGCTTCGCCGACCCGGGTGACCCTGATGCGGTCGTCTCGGCAGGCCGTGCCGCGGCGGCGATCAGCCTGGCACGCTCGATGACCGAGCGTTTCACCCAGGACGGCCGCACCCCTCGACTGTGGCTGTTGACCGCGCACACGCAACAGGATCCACGAGTCGGCGGACTTTCCACGGCGGCCCTGTGGGGTGTCGCGCGGGTGATCGCCACCGAGCATCCCGAATTGGGTTGTGGTGTTGTCGATCTCCCGGCCGCGCCGAGTGCGTCCGAACTGGACCGGCTGGTCGCTGTCTTGCGTCATCCGCAGCCGCTGGGGCAATGGGCGATCGGCGCGACCGCGGCGGTTCCCCGCCTGCTGCCCGCGCCGCGCGCTCGCTCGACCCCGGCTTTCGACGCCGGACTCGGTTATCTCGTCACGGGTGGACTCGGTGGACTCGGCTTGCGGCTGGCGCAGTGGCTGAGCTCGCAGGGGGTACGCAGGCTGGTGTTGCTCGGCCGGTCGGCCCCGACCCCCTACGCGGCGCTGGTGATCGAGGAACTGCGGGCGCGTGGCACCCATGTCGAGGTGGCGGCGGTGGACCTCGCCGATGCCGACGCCCTCGAAGCGGTGGTCGCGAGTGCGAGCCCCCTCGGCGGAGTCTTCCACCTGGCGGGCGTGCTCGAGGACGGTGTGATCGGCGAATTCGAGAACGCGCAGCTGGACCGCGCGTTCGCCGGAAAGGCCAGGGGCGCGTGGAATCTGCACCGCGCGACGCTGGCTCAGCCGCTCGAGCACTTCGTGCTGTTCTCCTCGCTGGCGGGGATGTTCGGCTCACCGGGTCAGGCCGCCTATGCGGCGGCCAACACCTATCTGGACGCGCTGGCTTCAGCGCGGGTCGCCGATGGCCTCCCGGCTGTCAGCATCGCCTGGGGTCCGTGGGCCGAGATCGGCCTCGCCGCCGCCGTCGGGAGTGATCGACGACTCGCGGCCCTCGGCGTTCCCGCGCTCGCCCCCGACGACGCCTTGGCTCTGCTGGCGGCAGCCTTGACGGATCCCGCGCCGGTACTGGCCGCCGCCGCCTTCGATCTGACGGCGCTGGCGGGTCCGAACACCCCGCCCTCGGCGCGGGAACTACTCACCGATCTCCTGGCAGGGGTTTCGGCAACCGGTGCCGATGCCGGAGCCGCCCCCGACCTGTCCGGAATCGATGATCCGGTCGAGCGGGCCGAACTGGTCCGCCAGTTCGTGCTCGGCCAAGTCGCCACCATCGTCGGGACGACCGGCTCGATCGACCCGACGGTGCCGTTCCGCGACCTCGGCTTCGATTCGCTGATGGCGGTCGATCTGCGGAACCGGCTGGAAGCCGGTCTGGGGCAACCGATGTCGGCCAGCATGATCTTCGCCTATCCGACCGTCGACCAACTCGTCGGCGAACTGATCGAGCGGATGTCGCCATCGCGGCCGACGACTCCGATCGCGGAGGAGCTCGATGCCGTGCTCGCCCAGGCCACCGACGACGAACTCGCCGACCTGCTGTCGGCCGAACTGGACCTCAACTCTGAGGGGGAATCCCGATGACTACCACGACGTCCGGCGCCCATCGCGAGATATTGCAGCAGTCGCTGCAGGAGATCCGACGACTCCGAGCACAACTGGCGGCGCACTCCGCACCGGCGGCGGTCCTCGGCGCGGCAGTGCGAATGCCCTCCGGCATCGAAGACCTGCACAGTTACTGGTCGGCGCTGCGTGACGGCGTAGACGCGGTCACCGAGCTGCCCGGCGGGACCGACGGGCGCCGCGGGCCCGGGGCGGGCGTCGACCCGAACGGCCGTTACGGCGGCCTGCTCAGCACGGTCGACAGCTTCGATGCCGAGTTCTTCGGCATCTCGCCCGCCGAGGCCGAACGGATGGACCCGCAGCAGCGGCTGGTGCTCGAAGTCGCCTGGGAAGCCATCGAAGACGCCGGTCTCACGCTCGACACGCTGCGCACCGCGACAACCGGGGTGTTCATCGGCGTGTACGGCTCCGACTACCTCATGATGCAGGTCGCCGACAGCTCCGGCGTCAATGCCTATACCGCACCGGGCGGGGTCCACAGCATCGTCGCCAACCGGCTGTCGTATGTGCTGGACCTGAGCGGTCCCAGCATGGCTGTCGACACCGCGTGCTCTTCCTCACTGATGGCTCTGCACCTGGCGGTGCGGGCGCTCCGCGACGGTGACTGCGATATCGCTCTGGTAGGCGGGGTGAACACGATCTTGTCGCCGGTGTCGACGACGGTGACCGAGAAGGTGCTGCCGCTGGCACCGGGTGGACGGTGCCGGGCTTTCGACGCGTCGGCGGAGGGGATTGTGCGCGCCGAAGGGTGCGGCATGGTGGTACTCACCAGGGAGTCGTTCGCCGTGGCCGGCGCACAACGACCGCGGGCGGTCATCCGCGGGAGCGCGGTCAACCACGATGGCCGGACCAATGGACTCACCGCACCGAGCCCACGTGCGCAGACCGACCTGCTGCGCCGCGCGCTGCGCGACGCGAACGCCGAACCCGACGACGTGGTCTACATCGAATCGCATGGCACCGGAACACCGTTGGGCGATCCGATCGAATTCGACGCGATCCGCACTGTCTACGGTGCGGGGTCGGACCCGTGCCCGGTGGGCGCGGTGAAGACGAATTTCGGCCATCAGGAGGCGGCCGCCGGCATCGCGGGCCTCATCAAGGCGATCCTGGTCCTGGAGCACGACGAAGCCCCGGCGAACTTGCATCTGGAGCGGGTGAATCCGGAGATCGATCTGACCGGAACCAGGCTGCTGCTGCCACAGGCGCCGACGCCCTTGGCCGATCGCACGGGCCCGAAGCTGGCGGCTGTCAGCTCCTTCGGCTTCGGTGGTGCGAATGTGCACACCATCGTGGAGTCGCGCCCACGGACCCCGGCCGAGACCGAAACCGGGAACCCGAGCTCCGCGCGTGGCGACCAGGGCACACTGATCCTGCCGATCTCGGCGCGGAGCGCGCCCGCGGCTCGGGCACTCGCCGCCCGCTACGCCGAACAGCTCGCCGAGGCCGATTTCGCCACGGCCGTCGAGATCTGCGCGGCGGCGGCCACCAGACGGTCCCACCTGCCGGTACGGCTGTGCCTGACCGGGGCAACTACCGAGGAACTGGCCCAGCGCGCCGGGTCGGCGACAGTGATCAGCAGGCCGAAAGCCTCACCTCGGCAGCGGACGCTGTTCGTGTTCAGCGGCCAGGGCTCGCAGTGGGCCGAGATGGGCAGGGCGCTCTACGCCGAACCGGTCGCCGCTGCGGAACTCGACGCGTGTGAAGTCGTCGTGGCCGAGCGGGCAGGCTGGTCGTTGCGGGCCGAACTGCTGGCCGACCCGGCCGACAGCCGGCTCGAGCGCACCGATATCGCCCAAATCTGCATCGCCGCAGTCGAATTCGCGCTGACGGCCCTGTGGCGTTCGTGGGGAGTGACACCCGCCGCGGTGGTGGGGCACAGCATGGGTGAGGTCGTGGCCGCCGCGGTCGCCGGAATGCTCACCAGGGAACAGGCTTTCGATATTCTGGTCCGCCGCGCGGTACTCACCGAGAAGTACGCGCGCGGTGGCGCGATGTGTGCCGTCGCGCTACCTGCCGATGAGGTCGCGGCGCTGCTCGACCCGGACTCCGGAGTCGGTATCGCGGCGGTCAACGGGCCGCGGTCGACGGTGATCACCGGTCCGGCCGACGCCGTCGACGCGGTGGCCGCCGCCGCGTCGGCCAGTGCGGCCATGGTCAGAAGGCTGCCGGTCGACTACGCCTTCCACAGCACACTGCTCGCCCCCTGCGCCGAGGAGTTCGCCGAGCAGGTCGCCGCGATCACGGCGAGCACCCCCACAATCCCCGTGTACTCCACGGTGACCGGGCAGCGGGTCAGCGCCGACCAGCTGTCCGGGCAGCATTGGGCACGCAATCTCGTCGACACGGTGCTGTTCGCGCCCGCGGTGACGGCCGCACTGCGCGCCGATTCCACGCTCACGACAGTGCTCGAGGTGGGCCCGCATCCGGTGCTGATCCGCGACCTCGCCGTGGTGGCGGCCGATGTCGGCCGTTCCCCGGCCCTGGTCGCGAGCCTGCGGCGGGAGCGCTCCGCCGCGGACTCGCTGCATCGAAGCCTCGCCGAGCTCTACGTCGACGGCCACGACATCACGTGGCACGCGGTGGTCGACCCGCCTGGCGCTCGGGTCGACCTGCCGCACTATCCCTGGGTGCGCAGGAGATATTGGCTGCCGGAACATATCGGCAAGATCGCGCATACACATCCCGTCGACGGCAAGACCGATGCGCGCGAGTCGAGCGCACCTGCCCCGCTCGGTCGCGACGCACACGCTGACCGGCCCGCGCAGCTGCAGGCCCTCACCGAATTCGTCCGGGAACGCATCGCGCGTGCGCTGCAACGTCCGATGACCGAGATCGACGAGTCGACCCCGATCCGGGAGTTCGGGCTCGAATCCTTGGTCGTCGTCGAGATGAAGAACGAGCTCGAGGCTGAATCGGGCATTCTCGTCCCACTGCACAAGTTGCTCGAAGTGCTCGATGATGGGTCGGCGCGTGATCTGGCCGCCGTCATCGTCGGCGCGGACCCGGATCGACCTGGCGAGAACAGCGCCGTGCAGAGCGGGCAGTCATGAGTACGCCCACGCTCGCCACTCTGCGGGCGAACCACAACGGCGTCCTGACCTGCCCACGTCCACAGCCCGGCCCGGCGGTCCGGCTGGTCTGCTTCGCCCATTCGGGTGGCAATCCGCGGATGTACCAGAACTGGGTCGACAAGCTGGCGCCGGAGATCGAACTGTGGTGGGTGACCCTGCCCGGCCGTGGGCAGCGGTGGCGGGAGCGCCACGCCGACAGGTGGGAGCCGCTGATCGATGACATCACCGCCGCGCTGGTCGCGCATGTGCCGTGGCCGATGGCATTGTTCGGGCACAGCCTCGGCGGACTGATCGCCTTCGACGTCGCGCGGCGGCTGACCGAGGAGCAGGCGCCGCCGAACCACCTGTTCGTCTCCGCCCGCGCCCATCCGCGCCGCGAGTTCGCGTTGGACCTTCCCGAGGACGATATCGACCTGCTGCGCTTGGTCGACACCGTCTACGCGGGCGTGCCGGCGCAAATCCTGGAATCACCGGAGCTGGCCAGGCATTTCGCGCCGACTCTGCGCGCCGATCTCGCGCTCGGCGCCGACTACCGATACCGGCCGGGACGGCTGACTACGCCGATCACCGCGCTCGGCGGCGTCGACGATCCGATGACCCCGGTCGAGGAACTCGATGCCTGGCGCGACTGCACCACCGCGGCCACTCGGTGGCGCCAGTTCCCCGGCGGCCACTTCTACCTCGAACAGTCCGAGGCCGGTGTCCTCCGGACGATCCGCCGCACTCTTCTCAGATCAACAGGCAAGGAATAGACGATGACAGAGATCGCTCTTCGACCACAGGCCCTACCGGCCGCGCTGACCTTCGAACGAACCGTCGCGCGGGCGCACGCGCACCGGCGTGCGCTGGGCGAGGTATTCGTGTCCGATTCTGTCGCCGACGGCGACTCCACCTTCTATGCCGCCGTGCAGATCCCCCGCGCGCACAGCCTCTGGTACGACCGGACCACGGTGTACCACGACCCGTTCGCCATGGCCGAGGCCGCGCGGCAGGGGTCGTTCGTGGTGCTGCACCGGCATGTCGGCGTTCCCGTCGGCCTGCCGTTCAGCATGCTGCGCTACGAGTTCGAGGTCACCGATCGCGCCGCGTTTCTCGACGACGAGAAGTCGCCGCTGGAGGGTGTCCTGCGCTACGACATCGTGTCGCGAACAGACCGGGGTGCCGATTTCGCCGACCTCACCTTGGAGGGCGAGCTGAGCGTCGGCGGGCGAAGCGCCATGCGGCTCGGCGCCGATGTCGTGTTCCTTGCCCGCGCCGATTACGAGGCCCTGCGCGCCTACCAGCAGTCGCGGAAGTCCGAAGCCGACCCGGGGCAGCCGGTCCTGTCGCCACTGCCACCAGAACGGGTGGGACGGATGGATTCCCGCAATATCGTGATCGCCGAGCCTGCCGACGAGGGCGCGCGCTGGGTGTACCCGTTGCTGCCGGATCCGCGGCATCCCGCGCTGTTCGATCACGAATACGACCATGTGCCAGGGCCGTTCATCATCGAGGCGTTCCGGCAGGCCGCGATCGATACCGCGGTGCGCTCCGGTGGACTCACGTCACCGATCACCACCGTGGTGTCGTGCTCCTCGCGATTCGATCAGTTCGGCGAATTCGGCGCGCCGCTGGAATGTGTGTGCACGCCGGTCGACCCGACCCGGCCGGACACGGCCCGGGTCGACGTCGAGCTTCGCCAGTTCGATCGGGTACTCACCACCGGCACGCTCGAGCTGGCCTCGATCGCCGAATTCGCGAGTTCGTTCGTCCACCGTGTGCGGGCCGAGTCATGACGGGGACGGTCGATGTCCTGGTCGTAGGTGCGGGCCCGACGGGTCTCACGCTGGCCACCGAGCTGCGCAGGCACGGCATCTCGTGCCGCATCATCGATCGGGCGGCGAACCGGCCCGCCGATCAGGCGCGAGCGCTGACGATGTGGGACGGCGCCCTCGATGTCCTGGCACGGCAAGGCACAGCCGAGGCGGTCAGGTCACGCGGGATCCCGATGACGGCGGCCAAGTACTTCTCCGGCGGCAAGGTCGTGGCACAGGTACCGTTCGGGCCCGCCGCGGCCAACTCCGCGTCGCCGGTGATCATCACCCAGCCGTCCGTGGAATCGGCGATGATCGAGAATCTGCGCGCCCTCGGGGTGATCGTGCAGTGGCAGACCGAGTTGACCGAGCTCACCGACAATCCGGACTCGGTGGAGGCGACCCTGACCGGTCCCGGCGGTGTCGAGACGCTGAGCGCCCAGTGGGTGGTCGGCTGCGACGGTACGCACAGCGCGGTGCGCACCCTGTCGGGAATCGATTTCCAGGGCAGTACCTACGAGCAGCGCTACACGCTCGGCGACGGTGACATCACGGCACCGGTGCCGCCAGGGGAGGCGCACTATCACCTGCACCCTGACGGTGTGCTCGTCGTTGTGCCGCTGCCGGACGGGCAGGTCCGGGTCTTCGCCGACGCTACCCAGCTCGGCGACGAGGACACCGCGCCCTCGACCGCCGACCTCCAGAAGCTGGTCGACGTGCGCGCTCCTTATCCGATCAAAGTTCGGGCATTGACCTGGAGCACAAGGTTTCTCGTGCACATGCGCCATGCCGAGCGGTTCCGGTCCGGGCGTTGCCTGCTGGCCGGCGATGCCGCGCACGTGCACAGCCCGGCGGGCGGTCAGGGCCTCAACACCGGCATCCAGGACGCGGCCAACCTGGGATGGAAACTCGCGGCAATCCTGCACGGCGGTGTGGACTCCGCGATACTGCTCGACAGCTACGCTGCCGAGCGCGCGCCGATCGCCCAGCAGGTGATCACGGCCGCCGACCGGCAGACCAGACTGTGGACTGTGCGATCCCGGCACGGCAGATGGGCCCGGGACCTGCTGCTCTCGACGCTGAGCCGTACGGGGTTGCTGGAGAAGCGCTTGGTCCCCGGACTGGCTCAATTCGAGCTGGACTACCGGGATAGCCCCATCGTGGGCAGTGGGGGCGGGCGCCGCGGACTCGGACGCGCGGTACCGAACGTGGAGGTGACCGGGCCGGACGGTGCGGTGGTCGCGCTGCGCTCGCTGCTCGACGCGCCAGGGCACACCCTGCTGGTCGTGGTCGGTGGGAAGCCCAGTGCGCAAGACGTTCGGCTGTTGAGGCAGCTTCCGGCGCGAATAGCCGCCTACCGCATCGCGATACAGGTCCTGGTTCTCGCCGCCGGTGAGGCGGGCCTGGAGCAGGTTCTCCCTGAGGTCTATCACGTCCCACCCGACTTCGCGCTGCGTGACGAACTCGCGGGCTGTGCACTGGTGCTGATTCGTCCCGATGGTTATGTCGCCGACGCCACGCCGTCATTGGACGTGGACGCGTTGCTGAACGGACTGCCGGGGGTCCTGAGTCCCGAGGAGAAGGACGATCTCCTGACCAGGTGATCTACGGGCAAGCCACCAGATATCTCGGCCCATCCCATGGTTCGGTACCGCGATCGGTCCGTCGTCGGCGCATCGCTAACACGCAGGTCATCGCGTCGCAGCACGCTCCGACTACTCCCTACGACACATAGACAGCCGAGACAAGCCGCTGAGAACCTGAGCAAGCGCTCGTATCCCCGCGGGGGTACTGGTTCGTGCTCACCTACCGACTCGACCCCGAAGGGGATCACTCCATGATTGGCAAATTGGTCACTCGATATCCACGAAAGGTCTTGGTCGGCGCGTTCATCGTGTTCATTCTGTTCGGCGTTGTCGCCGCGGGGGCGATGGACGCGTTGACGCAGAGCCGCTTCGAGTCGGCTACCGCGGAGTCCGCGGATGCGGAGCGAATGCTGGCCGAGCAGTTCGGGACGGGCACGCCGAATATCGCGGTGCTCGTCACGCCGGAAGCGGGCCGGTCGGTAGATGATGCCGATATCGCCCGTGCCGGAAGGGATTTCACCGAATTGCTGCGGGCTGAACCAGGCGTCGAGGACGTGACGTCGTACTGGGACGCGGGATCCTCACCCACGCTGGCGAGCGAGAACCGCGGCGAGGCGTTGATCCTCGCGTGGGCGCCCGGCAGCGCCAACCACGTACGCAATGAGCTGCTGCCGGAACTCGAGAGCCGTCTCGTCGCGGCCGACGAGGCGGCCACCCAGGTGTCGGTGACCCTCGCGGGCAGCGACCAGGTGTTCCGCGCTGCGGCCGTGCAATCGCGTCAGGACTTCCTGCGCGCCGAAATGCTGATCCTGCCTTTGGTGTTCGGCCTGCTGTGGCTCGTCTTCCGACGTGTTGTGCTCGCCCTCGTCACGATCGGCATCGGCCTCTTCTCGGTCATCGGCACGTTGGCGATCCTGCGCATCATCGCCGGCTTCACCGACGTCTCGCCGTTCGCGGCGAATATCGCGCTCACGATGGGTATCGCGCTCGGTGTCGATTACGGTCTGTTCCTGACCTACCGCTTCCGTGAAGAGCTGGCCGCCGGCCGTGAGGTCGCGGACGCGGTGAGCTCGGCGCTGCGCGCCGCCGGCCACACGATCGTCTTCAGCGCCGCCACCGTCGCGGCGGGGCTGGCCGCGTTGTTCGTGTTCCAGTTCCCCTTCTTGTCCTCGTTCGCCTACGCAGGCATTGCCGTGGTCGCCACCGCGTTGATCGGTGTCGGAGTGATCCTGCCCGCCACCCTCACCCTGCTCGGTACCCGCGCGCTGCCGCGTAACCCGCAGCGTGCCAATTCCACGGCGACGGGGCTGTGGGTGCGGGTGACCAGTGCGGTGATCCGAAGGCCTGCTCTCGGTGGCGCGGTCGGCCTGATCGCGCTTCTGGTACTCGGTGCGCCCGCGCTCGGCGCTCAGTTCGGAGCCCCGGACGACCGGGTCCTGCAACCGTCGCAGCCGGTTCGCACGGTCTACGACACGATCCGGGCCGAGTTCCTCACCGAGGACGCCGACGCCGTCGCCGTCGTCGTACCCGATGCTGGTCCCGATTCGATCGGACAGTACGCGGCGCAGCTGTCGTTGGTGCCGGGTGTCCTCCGCGTCGACAGCGCGCTCGGCACCTATGTGCAGGGCACGTCCACCGGACCGGGTGACCCGACCACTCGCGCACGATTCACCGCGGAAGACGGTACGGGAACCTGGCTCTCGGTCCTGCCGACCCGGGATTCTCTCGATGAGGGCGTCAATCACTTCGTTCGTGACATTCGAGCCACACCAGCGCCCGCGGAGGTGATCGTGGGGGGCTCGCCCGCGATGATGGAGGACTACATCGACGGTGTCGTCGATCGGTTCCCGCTCGTTGGCCTGCTCATCGCGTTGGTGACCTTCCTGATCCTGTTCGTGATGACGGGGTCGGTGATCGCTCCGCTCAAGGCGACCGTGTTGAACATGCTGTCGCTCTCGGTCATGTTCGGTGTGCTGGTGTGGGGCTTCCAGGACGGGAACCTCTCGGGCATCCTCGACTTCACCCCGACCGGCCTGATCGAGCCGAGTATCCCGATCCTCATGTTCTGCATCGCCTACGGCCTGTCCATGGACTACGAGGTCTTCCTGCTCTCCCGGATCAAGGAGGAGTACGACCGCACCGGTGATGCGAATCAATCAGTGGTGCAGGGTATTTCCCGCTCGGCTCCGTTGGTCACGGCCGCGGCGCTGATCCTGGCGATCTCCTTCGCTGTCTATGCGACCAGCGGTGTCACCTTCCTGCAACAGCTGGGCCTCGGCATGGCGTTGACCGTTCTCGTCGACGCGACGATCGTCCGGGGCATCCTGGTGCCTGCCTTCATGCGACTGGCCGGGCCGTGGAACTGGTGGGCGCCCGCGCCGCTGCGACGCCTGCACGCCCGTATCCCCGTCAGCGAACCGCTGTCGGTAGTCAAGCCCGTCGAAGCACAGCCGGTAGCCAGTTCTTGAGCATCCGATAGTCACTGTCACCCGCCGTCGCCGGACGGCAATCCCTGTGCGCTGAATGCTTGTCGGCGCACTGTTACAGGAGTCAGTAGTGAGTGCTGCAATGAGTCGTGTCCGAAATCTCCTCCTAGGCATCGCGGTAGTCGTCTCAGCCGCCACCGCGGTCACCGCGCCCGGCGCCTCCGCGCAACCAGGTGGTCCCGCCGTCCCCGCGGGTGTGGTGGATATTCCTGTCGAGTTCCGTGTAGTCAATGTCAACCAGACGCAGGTCCCGTGCAGTGGCGACGGCGGGACCTACACGATCGCCGGACACCTGACCGCTCCGCGCGATCAGCTCGACGGAGATGGTGCGATCACCCTGTACGAGCACGGCATCGCGGGCGGTGAATGGTACTGGCGGCTACCGGTATCGGGTTATCACCATTCCTACGAGATGGCCGCGCGCGGCCACGCCTCACTGACCATCGACCGCCTCGGCTACGACCGTAGTGATGCTCCTGCCGGCACGGGTATCTGCATGGGCTCGCAGGCCACCATGGCCCATCAGATCGTGCAGGCACTGCGCAGTGGCGACTACGTCCGGGGCGACGGCGCCGTGGCGCCCAGATTCGACAAGGTGTTCCTCGCCGGGCAGTCCAACGGCGGGCAGCTCGCCGAAATCGAGGCGTACAGCTTCCGCGACGTCGATTCGATCATCCTGATGGCCTGGGTCGACCGCGGATTGACGCCCGAGGTATATCCGCGATTCTTCGTGGCGGCAGGCCAGTGCGCGGCCGGCGGGTCCCCGCACGAGAAGGATCCGAGTCAGCGCGGCTACGTGTACTTCGATCAGGGGCGCGAGGAGTTCGAAACCGGAAACTTCGACGGGATAGATCCCGCCGTCCTGGCCACCGCCCTGCCCCTGCAGAACCAGCATCCGTGCGGCGACATGATGAGCCAGGGGCAGGGGCTGGCCCTGAATATCGCCAGGGCGGGAGAAATCACCGTGCCGGTGCTCGGCATGTACGGCGAACGTGACCGCCGCGTGACGGCGGGCATCGAGGCGGGCGCCTACTTTACCTCCGCACCGGAGACCAAGGCGGTCGTCATCGAGGGCGCCGGGCACTACATCGGCCAATCTGTCGATCCCAGCAGGGTTTTCGACCCCTTGGCCGCCTGGCTCGACAAGTACTCGGACTGATGTCGGCGATCAGTCTCGAAGCCCGAACGTAAAGAGAAGGGTCCGCAGTGGAAATCCGGAAGGCCGGCGCTGCCGGGGTGAGTGTCCACCGGTGGTGGACACTGGCCACGGTCTGTGCCGCAACGTTCATGTTGATGCTCGACCTCACCGTGGTGAACGTCGCGATGCCCGCCATCCAGGTGGATCTCGACGCGACCTTCGGTGACATGCAATGGGTCATCGATGCCTACGCGCTGGGGTTGGCCGCGTTTCTCCTGTCGGCAGGGTCACTGGCAGACCGTGTAGGTCGGCGGAAACTCTTCGCCCTGGGTCTGGTTGTGTTCACCCTGGCCTCGGTGGCCTGTGGTCTGGCCACAGACCCGTCGTTGCTGATCATCGCTCGCGGGGTCCAGGGAGTCGGCGCCTCGATCCTGTACGCCGTTGGACCGGCGCTGATCGCCGCCGAGTTCCACGGCAGGGAACGCGGTAGCGCCTTCGGAATCTTCGGCGCCACCGCCGGCGTCGCCGTCGCCGCCGGTCCCCTGATCGGTGGGGCGCTCACCGAGCTCGATTGGCGCTGGGTGTTCTACATCAACCTGCCGGTGGGGCTGCTCGCGCTGCTGATCGTCCTGACCCAGGTGCCCGAAAGTGCCGGACGCGGCGACCGTCCCACCGACTACGCAGGCCTCGGTCTGCTGTCCGGGGGATTGTTCACCCTGGTCTTCGCGATCATCCGGGCGCCGATCGTCGGATGGATCTCGCCGACCACGGCGATCGCGCTGGTCGCATCGCTCGCGCTGCTGATCGGTTTCGTCGTCGTGCAGTCACGGATCAGCCACCCGATGCTGGACCTGGCGCTGTTACGCAACCGCACATTCGACGCTCTGTCCGCCGCGACATTCACGATCAACTTCGCCGTACTGCCGGTGATCCTGTTCGGTGTGCTGTGGATGCAGGGTGTGCTGGGACTGTCGGCGATCGAAACGGGCATCCGGTTCCTGCCGTTGACCGTGATGCTGCTCCTCGCGGGCGCCGTCGGCGGTGTCCTGAGCGCGCGGGTGCCGACGAATCTGCTGATCGGTGCGGCACTGGTGCTCACCGGGGCGGGTTTTCTGCTCTTGCTCGGAATCGATACGAACGACAGTTGGACAGCGGCGTTGGTTCCCTTCCTCGTCGCAGGCCTCGGCATGGGGCTGTTCAATCCGCCGCGGGCCAACGCGTCGGTGGCCCTGGTCTCCGCCGATGACTCCGGCATGGGCTCCGGAGCCAACGAGACCTTTCAGCAGGTCGGTGCCGCTCTGGGCATCGCGGTGCTCGGCGCGGTCGCGCACGCATCGATCAACACGGCCCTGTCCGAGCAACTCGGCTTGTCGGATGCCGCGTTGGAGACGGCTTCGGACGCGGTGGCGGCTGGTGCGATCGAACCGTTCGTAGCCACGGTGCCGCCTGATCGAGCCGACGCTGTCGGCGCGGCCGCCGCCGACGCGTTCCTCGGAGCGTTCGCCGAGGTCGCGATGATCGGTGGAATCGCCTGCGTCGTGGTCGGCGCGGCGGCATTCGTCCTGATTCGCCGACGCGACTTCGTCCTCGACCCCACCGCTCCCGCCGGTCTCGAATCGCCGAGCCAGGCCGCGGAGGAGACGCCGGTGCATTGATCCGCCGACGAGCTGCCGCGTGACCCGGAATTCCAGGTCACGCGGCATCCGTCCGATGACACTGGACCTGTCGATACCGATTGCAGCAAACTGCGAGACAACCAGGTGCGAGGAGAGCCGCAGGAAGATCATCTTCCTCGACGGAAATGCTCCGGCAGGTCGGCAGTCGTCGATGAACAGAAACCGGCATCCGGCGATAAGCCACAGAACCGCGGCGCTCCCGCCGGAATTACTGATGAGCTGTGTTTTCAAGGGCGCGGACAATGCCGTCACGCGCTCACCTCGGTATTCGTCATCGCCGAATCCGGATTGTTGCGGTGGTTGGCCAGCGCGCCGCAGATCATATTGCTGACATGTTGCCGTGAGGATCGGCGCGGCCGTGGGTATCCAGTCGGGTGCCCGCGTCGCGCGGTGCGGCCGACGCTGGACATGCGTAGGGTGACGGGCGACCGGGCCCGGCGGTAATACGACGAATTCACGTCCACTCCTGGCCGGTTGCGGCGCGCCGGGCTGTTACCTGGAATAGTTGGTGCCGCACGCACAGGACCAAAGCGAAAGCGGGGATGTTGGTGACTTCGACGGAAGGTGTGAGCGGGCCGAAGCTGGCGAAGGACGCCGGATCGGCAACGCCGAGCACCCTGGAGCGTGACGTCCAGACTCTCGAGAAGGCGATCTACGAGGTCAAACGGGTCATCGTCGGTCAGGACCGGCTCGTCGAGCGGTTGCTCGTCGGCGTGCTGTCGCGTGGTCACGTGCTGCTCGAGGGTGTGCCCGGCGTCGCGAAGACCCTCGCCGTGGAAACCTTCGCCAAGGTCGTCGGCGGCTCGTTCTCCCGGGTGCAGTTCACCCCGGACCTGGTGCCGACCGACCTCATCGGTACCCGGATCTATCGCCAGGGTCGCGAGGAGTTCGACACCGAGCTCGGTCCGGTCGTCGCCAACTTCGTGCTCGCCGACGAGATCAACCGCGCGCCCGCCAAGGTGCAGTCGGCACTGCTCGAGGTGATGGCCGAGCGCAAGCTGTCGATCGGCGGCAAGACCTACCCCATGCCCGATCCGTTCCTGGTCATGGCGACCCAGAACCCGATCGAGAGCGAGGGCGTCTACCCGCTGCCCGAGGCCCAGCGCGACCGCTTCCTGTTCAAGGTCGTCGTCGACTACCCCTCGGTCGAGGAAGAGCGCGAGATCATCTACCGGATGGGCGTGACCCCGCCGGAGCCCAAGCAGATCCTGGCGCCCGAGGACATCATCCGGCTGCAGAAGCTGGCCGCGAACGTCTTCGTGCACCACGCCCTGGTCGACTACGTCGTCCGCGTGATCACCGCGACCCGCACGCCCGCCGACTTCGGCATGGCCGATGTGGCCAGCTGGATCGCCTACGGCGCTTCCCCGCGTGCCAGCCTCGGCATCATCGCCGCCGCGCGCTCGGTGGCCCTGATCCGCGGCCGCGACTACGTGGTGCCGCAGGACGTCGTCGAGGTGATCCCGGATGTGCTGCGGCACCGCCTGGTGCTGTCCTACGACGCGCTCGCCGACGAGGTCACCCCCGAAGACGTCATCAAGCGGGTCCTGCAGACCGTCGGTCTGCCGCAGGTCGCGCCGCAGGCCGTCGGCGGCCAGGCCGCCCCGCAGCAGCCCGCGGTACCGCAGCCGCCCGCCCAGCAACAGCCCGTCCCACAGCCGGTGAACGGACAGCAGTCCCAGCCCGCCGGCCACGTCGCGCCCCAGTGAGTGCGCCGGAACCCGTTGTCCGCGTGCCCCTGTCGTCGCACGCGCCGCCGTCGTTCCGTGCCGGTGAACTGACCGACCCGAAGCTGTCGGCCGCGCTCAAGACGCTCGAACTGACGGTGCGGCGCCGCCTCGACGGCGTCCTGCACGGCGACCATCAGGGACTCATCCCCGGACCGGGCTCGGAACCGGGCGAGGCGCGCCTGTACCAGCCGGGTGACGATGTGCGGCAGATGGATTGGTCGGTCACCGCCCGCACCACCCATCCGCACGTGCGGCAGATGATCGCCGACCGCGAGCTCGAGACCTGGCTCGTCGTCGACCTGTCGTCGAGTCTGGACTTCGGCACCGGCCGGGTACAGAAGCGCGATCTCGCCATCGCGGCGGCCGCGGCGATCACCCACCTCACCTCCGGTGGCGGCAACCGCATCGGCGCCGTGGTCGCGACGGGTCAGGATCTCGTGCGCATCCCGGCCCGCAGCGGTCGCCTGCACGCGCAGACCATGCTGCGCGGCATCGCGACCACTCCGCACGCCCGTGACGGCGTCCGCGGCGACCTGAAGGCAGGCATCGAATCGCTGCGCCGTCCGCAGCGCAAACGCGGTCTGGCCGTGGTGATCAGCGACTTCCTCGGTGACGTCGACTGGCAGCGGTCCCTGCGCGCGATCTCGGCGCGCCACGACCTGCTCGCGGTGGAGGTGCTCGACCCGCTCGATGTCGCCCTGCCCGACGGCGGCGATGTGGTGCTGCACGATCCGGAATCCGGGCGCACCCGCGAGTTCAGCGTCACCCCGACGCTGCGGGCCGATTTCGCGGCCGCGGCCAAGGCCCAGCGTGAGCAGGTGCAGCTGGCGCTGCGCAACTGCGGCGCGCCGGTGCTGTCCCTGCAGACCGATCGGGACTGGATCGCCGACGTGGTCCGGTTCGTGTCCACCCGGCGCCACAGCCTCGGCGCCCCGAGCGGGCGGGTGCCTCGCCAGTGAGTATTTCGCATTTCACGGCCGTCGTCTGGCTCGGTTTCCTCGCGGTCGTCGCCCTGCTGGTGCTCGGCTATGTGCTGGTGCAGCGCGCCAGGCACAAGCGGATGCTGCAGTTCGGCAACATGTCCGTGCTCGAGCGGGTCGCCCCGTCGCGGCCGAGCCCGATGCGGCACGTGCCGATCGCGCTGATCCTGGTCGGCCTCGTGCTGCTGACCATCGCCGCCGCCGGTCCGACCGCCGTGCAGAAGGTGCCGCGCAACCGGGCCACCGTCGTGCTGGTGATGGACGTGTCGCTGTCGATGGAGGCCACCGACGTCGAACCGAACCGGTTGCAGGTCGCGCAGCGGGCCGGTAAGGAATTCGTCGACGGCCTGACCCCCGGCATCAACCTCGGTTTCGTCACCTTCGCGGGCACCGCGTCGGTGATGGTGTCGCCGACGACCAACCGCGAAGCCGTCAAGCACGCGATCGACAACATCAAGCTGGCCGAGCGCACCGCGACCGGCGAGGGCATCCTGACCGCCCTGCAGTCGATCGACACCCTGGCCGCCGTGCTCGGTGGCGCGGAGACCCCGCCGCCCGCGCGCGTGGTGCTGATGTCGGACGGCAAGCAGACCGTGCCCGACGACAAGGACGTGGACAACCCCCGCCACGGCTTCACCGCGGCCAGGCTGGCCAAGAACAAGAACATCCCGGTCTCGACCATCTCCTTCGGCACCGAATGGGGCACGGTCGAGATCCCGGATTCCGACGGCAAGGGTTCGCAGCGGGTGAAGGTGCCCGTCGACAACGCCTCGCTGCAGGAGATCGCCAAACTGTCCGGCGGCGAGTTCTACACCGCCTCCTCACTGGCCGAACTGCGCGCTGTCTACGACACGCTCGAGGAACAGATCGGCTACGAGACCACCCGTGGCGACGCGAGCAGACCGTGGCTGTTGCTCGGCATGCTGTTCATCGCCGCCGGCGTCGTGGTCAGTTTGCTCTATCGTCAACGCCTGCCCTAGCAGCCCCTGCCCCGCATGGTGAGTCGTCGCAGTGGCGCGACCCTGACGCGGGGCACACGAACCGGAACAGATAGGTTGGACCCTATGTCGAACGTCACATCCCGCTCGGTCCTGGTGACCGGCGGTAACCGCGGTATCGGTCTCGCGGTCGCCCAGCGCCTGCTCGCCGACGGCCACAAGGTCGCCGTCACGCACCGCGGATCGGGGGTGCCCGACGGCCTGTTCGGCGTGAAGTGCGATGTCACCGACAGCGAGTCGGTCGACCATGCGTTCACCGAGGTCGAGGAGCACCAGGGCCCGGTCGAGGTGCTGGTCGCGAACGCGGGCATCACCGACGACACGCTGCTGATGCGCATGACCGAGGAGCAGTTCACCAAGGTCATCGACGCCAACCTGACCGGTGCCTTCCGCTGTGCCAAGCGGGCCAACCGTGCCATGCTGCGTGGCCGCTGGGGCCGGATGATCTTCCTCGGCTCGGTCGTCGGCATGAGCGGCCAGGCCGGTCAGATCAACTACGCGTCGTCCAAGGCCGGTGTCATCGGCCTGGCCCGTTCGGTGACCCGTGAGCTGGGTTCGCGCTCCATCACCGCCAACGTCGTCGCGCCCGGTTTCATCGAGACCGACATGACCTCCGAGCTGCCGGAGGACATCAAGGAGATGGCGAAGAAGTTCATCCCGCTGCAGCGCCTGGGCCAGCCCGAGGACATCGCCGCGGTGGTCAGCTTCCTCGCCTCCGAGGATTCCCGCTACGTCTCCGGTGCCGTCATCCCGGTCGACGGCGGCATGGGCATGGGTCACTGACCCGCTAACGGATCGCACCGCGCCGCCGACAAGGTGGTGGCAACCATACTGATCTCAGGGAGAACCGAAAACTCATGGGCGGACTGCTCGAAGGCAAGACCATCCTGGTCACCGGCATCATCACCGATTCATCGATCGCGTTCAGCGCGGCGGCGGTCGCGCAGGAGCAGGGCGCGAAGGTGATCATCACCGGCATCCCGGAACGGCTGCGGCTGATCGACCGCATCGCCAAGCGCCTGCCGCAGGAGGTGCCGCCGGCGATCCCGCTGGACGTCACCAACGAGGAGAACCTGGGCGCGCTGGCGGACGCCCTGCGCGAGCTGGCGCCCGAGGGCATCGACGGTGTGCTGCACTCGATCGCCTTCGCGCCCAAGACCCTGATGGGCCCGGAGGCGGTGCCGTTCCTGGAGGGCCCCGGCCCCGATGTGGCGAAGTCCTTCGAGATCTCCGCGTGGAGCTACGCCTCGCTGGCCCGCGCCGTGCTGCCCGTGATGAACGAGGGCGGCTCCATCGTCGGGATGGACTTCGATCCGCGCGTGGCGATGCCGTACTACAACTGGATGGGTGTCTCCAAGGCCGCGCTGGAGTCGGTGAACCGGTACGTGGCCCGGGAAGTGGGCTACGCCAAGAAGATCCGCTCCAACCTGATCGCCGCGGGTCCGGTGAAGACCCTCGCGGCCAAGGCCATCGCCGGCACCGCGACCGACGACGCCAAGCAGCTGCGTCAGCTGGACGAGTACTGGGACGGCGCGTCGCCGATCGGCTGGGACGGCGCCGACGCGCGCGCCGTCGGTAAGTCGATCGTCGCGCTGCTCTCGGACTGGCTGCCCGCCACCACCGGCTCGATCATCTACGTCGACGGCGGCGCCAGCCACAACATGTGGTTCCCCGAGGGCTTCACCGCCAACTGATCAACGACACGAAGGAGGCGCGGACCGTGTCCGGCTCCGCCGACGCAGTGCTGCTGCTGTCCTTCGGTGGCCCCGAGGGCCCCGAGGACGTGATCCCGTTTCTGGAGAACGTCACTCGGGGCCGCGGGGTACCGCGCGCGCGGCTCGAGGAAGTCGCCGAGCACTACCTGCATTTCGGCGGTATCTCGCCGATCAACGCGCTCAACCGCGACATCATCGAAGCGGTCGAGGCCGATCTCGCCGATGCCGGGCTCGACCTGCCGGTGTATTTCGGCAACCGCAACTGGCATCCCCAGGTGGAGGACACCGTCGCCCGGATGACCGCCGACGGCGTGCGGTCCGCCCTGGTCTTCCCGACCTCGGCGTGGGGCGGCTACTCGGGCTGTCGCCAGTACGACGAGGACATCACCCGCGCCCGCGCCGCCGTCGGTGCGGGCGCGCCCGAACTGGTGAAGCTGCGCCAGTACTTCGACCATCCGCTGCTGATCGAGTCCTTCGCCGACGCGATCACCGCTGCGGTACAACAGATTCCGGCCGACCGGCGGGACGCTGTGCGCCTGGTGTTCACCGCGCACTCCATCCCGGTCTCGGCCGACATCGCCGCGGGACCACCCGCCGACGGCGGACGCCTCTACAGCAGGCAGGTCGCCGAGGCGGCCCGATTGTGTGCCGCCGCAACCGGTTTCACCGACTACGACGTGGTGTGGCAGTCCCGGTCCGGCCCGCCGCAGGTGCCGTGGCTGGAACCCGACATCGTCGACCATCTGGATGTGCTGCACGGCAAGGGAATCGACGCCGTCGTCGTCTGCCCGGTCGGCTTCGTCTCCGATCATCTCGAGGTGATCTGGGACCTGGACAACGAGGCATCGGCCAGGGCCGCCGAACTCGGCATGGCCTTCGCCCGCGCCGCGACACCCGGCACCGACCCGCGCTTCGCCCGCATGGTCGTCGAGCTGATCCAGGAACGGGTCGGCGGGGGAGCGGTGCGTGAACTGGGCGAGGTTCCCGGGTACGGATGCACCGTCGACGGCGCCCTGTGCGCGCCCGGCTGCTGCGCGCCACCGTCGCGCCCGGCCCGGCCATGAACACAACCGGATAAACATTCGCCGAGCTACCGGTGTGTCGGGAGTACGCTTTTCCGGGACTGTGATCGACAGATCGGAGGACTTCCGATGCGTTCGACAATGTCCCGCCACGGACGGACGGCGGGTGTTCTCCTCGTCCTGACCGCCACGACGCTGGGGCTCAGCGGCTGCGGCGACGACTCCGGGTACGACGCCGTCGGCCCGACCCCCACCGAACCCACCATCTCGCAGGCGTCGGTGGACGAACTCTGCGGCATCCTCGACGGCCAGAAGGGCACCTGGAAGGCCCTCGGCCCACCGGTCGCCCGGGTGGCGTTCACCGGCGCGATGAAACTGTGGACGGTGCGGGACCCGGTCGCGAACGCCGCGATCTCCTGGAACCGGCACATCGTCGACACCGTCACCACCCGGACCTGCCCCGAGGTCCGCACCGCAACGCTGAAAGTCCTCGACCAGCCCGATCTGAAGACCGCGATCGGCGGATTCTGAACCGGCGCTTGTCACTTCGCCCGCCCGCTGCGCTAGCATCGCCCGCAGACCTTCGACGGAAGGTGGACATTCGCGACGGGGGAGGCCCGATGAATCATGCCGAAATGCCGGTGAGCGCACTAGTGCTCGCGTCCGCGACGGACGCTGTCGAAGCTCGCCGCGGGGGCGGTGGTGACGGGGTGAGTATCGGCATCGGCCTGCCCGATTGGGTCTGGATCACCATTCTGGCGGTGATCGCGGTGATCATCCTGATCGTGGTCATCCGCAAGTTCAGCGGCGGCTCGAACAACGGTGCGCCCCAGCAGATGCCGCACCAGCAGTACCAGCAGCCGCGACCGCAGCAGCCGTACCCGCCGCAGTACCAACAGCCCCATGGATACCCGCAGCAGCCACACGGACACTATCCGCCGCAGTACCAGCAGGCGCCGTACCCCCAGCCGTACCCGCCGCAGCAGCCGATGCCGTATCCGCAGCAGGCGCCGTACCAGGGACAGCCGCAGTATCAGCAGCCCTACCGGCGCTGACGGACAGGCGAGGCTAGCGCGCGGGCCTGGCGGCGGCATGCACTGCCACCAGCCGGGCCTCGCGGATCGTGTTCCACAGCGGCCGCAGCAGCGACTCGTGCGCACCGATCGCGGTGGCCGAGGTCGGCGAGGACGCCGGTTCGTGCTGGGCGACGGTGAGGATCGCCGCCACATGGTCGGCGGTGTCGAGAATGCGCTTGGCGCGCAACGGAATCGAGTCGGGGTAGGCGTGCCGGGAGTACGCCGCCAGCTGCGCCTCGATCTGCTCCCGCGGGTCGGCGTCGGTGTTGCCGACGGAGGTGGTGTGCAGTTGCATGAGGGCGTCGGCGGCGTCGCGGACGGCCTCGCGCATCGTGTACTCGGCCTCACCGAGGGACATGTCGGGACCGGTGACGCGCGGGATATCGACGCTGTAGACGGTCCACTGCAGGGTTTCGTCGTCGTCCCACTGCGGGATCAGGCCGGTGCCCTCCTCGCCGGGAACGCCGAGCAGCAGACCTTCCTCGGCCTCGATCGCGTCGGCGGCGAACGCGGTGCCGACCGGCAGCCCACGCACGTCTCCTGGCGCGGGCAGCACCAGGCGCAGGTGCGCACCCGCGGGCGCCATCGCCTCCCGGATCACCTTCAGCAACGGCATGACCCCGGTGCCCACCCCCTCCTCGCGCGAGGTCCACGGCAGGTCGCTGCGCCCGCCGGTGACCGGATCGCCCGCGGCCAGTGTGTGCCGCGCCGCCCAGGCGTGCAGTGCCTCCAGGAGGTCGTCGGGCGCGCTGGTACCGGCCAGCCAGGAGCCGGCCCACAGCGTCAGCGTGGCACTGGGAGAGCACATAATCATCGAGCATAAAGGTTTGCCCGGCTTCGCGTGCGGGCACCGAGGACCTGTCTGACCTGCGGGTCGACTACTCGGGCTCGGTGACGAAGTCGATGAGCCGTTCGACAGCGCCGATCAGCGGCGCCTCCAGATCCCGGAACGAGCCGACCGCGTCGTAGACCCGGCGCCAGCCTTCCTGCGGTGTTCCCCAGCCGAGGCGGGCGCAGATGCCGGTCTTCCAGTCCTCGCCGCGCGGCACCGTCGGCCAGGCGTCGATGCCGACCGCGGCGGGCCGCACCGCCTGCCACACATCGATGAACGGATGCCCGGTCACCAGCACGTGCGGGCCGAGGCCGGTGGTCAGCTGGGTCTCCTTGGAGCCGGTTACCAGGTGGTCGACCAGCACGCCGACCCTGGCACCGGGACCTGGCCCGAACTCGGTGAGCCGGGCGCCGAGATTGTCCAATCCCTCGAGATGCTCGACGACGACGCCCTCCACCCGCAGATCGTGCCCCCACACCCGCTCGACGAGCGCCGCGTCGTGCACGCCTTCCACCCAGATCCGGCTGGTCCGGGCGACCCGGGCGCGCAGGCCATCGACCCGCGTAGACCCCGACGCCGACCGGGCGGGCTGCTTGGCCGCCGACGCGGTCGGGCGCACCAGCGTGACCGGTTTCCCGTCGATGAGGAACGCCGCTTCGCGCAACGCGAACAGCCGCACCGCGCCGCGCCCGTCCTCGAGTTTCACGAAGTCGCCGTCGTAGCTGCGGTCGAAACCGACTACCGCGCCGCAGAATCCGCTCGCCGCGTCCTCCACCACCAGATCCCGCTCGGCACTCACCTTCGGCACCGGTGTCTTCTTGGTCCGCTGGTGTCCGGCATAGATGTCGCCGTATCCGCCACGTGCACTCACGCCATGCAAACTACCGCGCGCAGATGGTCATCGCTGTGACCGCCGCACAGCCGGCCGACTGATTTCGTTCGAACATGGGTAACTCCGCCCCCACCTCCAACGTTCAACTCTCCCAACGCAGGACCTGGCTGGGGGGCGTTCCACCTTCCTACTAGTACGGCCTAAATACGCGGGGAGGCGGTACGGTGGGGTCGTGGCCGCAATAATCTGGCTGATCGCGGGCATCGTCCTGGCGGCGGCGGAAATGCTCACCGGGGATCTCACGCTGCTCATGCTCGGTGTCGCCGCACTCGGCACCGCGGCCGTGAGCGCCGCCGCGGGCCTGCCACTGTGGGGCGACGCGCTGGTGTTCGGCGCGGTCGCGGGGGTGCTGTTCCTCGGTGTGCGGCCGGTGCTGCGCCGCAAGTTCGGTTCCCCGCCCCCGATTCCGACGAATGTCGATGCGCTGCCGGGGAAGTCGGCGCTCGTACTCGAAAAGGTCGCGGAACATTCGGGTCAGGTCAAACTCGGCGGTGAAGTGTGGACCGCGCGGCCGCTCGACCCGAACGATGTCTATGACGCCGGCGTGACCGTCTACGTGATGAAGATCGACGGCGCGACCGCCGTCGTCTGGAAGGGTCCTTAGCAATGGTTGCCTTGATCGTGGCCGCCGTCCTCGTCCTGCTGGTCGTGGTGGTGGTCTTCAAATCGATCGCCCTGGTCCCGCAAGCCGAGGCGGCGGTGATCGAACGGCTCGGGCGTTATTCGCGCACCGTGTCCGGTCAGCTGACGTTCCTCGTCCCGTTCGCCGACCGCGTCCGCGCGAAGGTGGACCTGCGCGAACGGGTCGTGTCCTTCCCACCGCAGCCGGTGATCACCCAGGACAACCTCACCCTGCAGATCGACTCGGTGGTGTATTTCCAGGTCACCAGCCCGCAGGCCGCCGTCTACGAGATCAGCAACTACATCGCCGCCGTCGAGCAGCTCACCGTCACCACCCTGCGCAACGTGGTCGGCGGCATGACCCTCGAGGAGACGCTGACCTCCCGCGACCAGATCAACAACCAGCTGCGCGGCGTCCTCGACGAGGCGACCGGCCGCTGGGGCCTGCGGGTGGCGCGGGTCGAGCTCAAGTCCATCGATCCACCGCCGTCGATCCAGGAATCGATGGAGAAGCAGATGAAGGCCGACCGCGAGAAGCGGGCGATGATCCTCACCGCCGAAGGCACCCGCGAATCGCAGATCAAGACGGCCGAGGGTGCCAAGCAGGCCCAGATCCTGGCCGCCGAGGGTGGTAAGCAGTCCGCGATCCTCTCGGCCGAGGGTGAGCGCCAGAGCCGCATCCTGCGCGCCCAGGGTGAACGTGCCGCCTCCTACTTGCAGGCGCAGGGTCAGGCCAAGGCCATCGAGAAGGTGTTCGCCGCCATCAAGAACGGCAAGCCGACGCCGGAACTGCTTGCCTACCAGTACATGCAGACCTTGCCGATGGTTGCCCGCGGCGATGCCAACAAGGTGTGGCTGGTGCCCAGCGACTTCGGCAAGGCGCTCGAGGGTTTCGCCCAGAACTTCGCCACCAAGGGCGAGGACGGCGTGTTCCGGTACGAACCGTCCGCCGAGGAGCACCCGCCGGTGAAGATCGAGGACGACTCCGACGTCGCCGACTGGTTCGAGACCGCCTCGGACCCGAAGATCGAGCAGGCGGTGCGCGCCGCGGAAGCGACCGCCCGCACTCCCGTCGAGGGTTTCGAGCCGTCGCGACCGAAAACCGTTGCGCCGGTGGAACACCCGTCGCTGCCGACGCCACCGCCGATCGCACCCGAGCAGCAGCCGCCCGCACCACGCCCGGACGACCCGTACGGTCGCCCCTGGCAGCCGCCGCAGCACAGCTGAGCCGAGCGGGGCGGTCGGGCCGACCGCCCCGCGAGTGTTCCGAAAGCCGCCGCCGAGGTCGCTGCGCGTGCGACAGTAGCGGGCGTGGGCAGGCGTGTGTCAGGGAACCTCCCGGCGGAAGTGACCAGCTTTGTCGGCCGCGACGACGATGTCGCGGCGGCCAGGAAACTGCTCGGCGGTACCCGGTTGCTCACGCTGACCGGGGTGGGTGGCGTCGGCAAGACCCGGTTGAGCAGGCGGGTCGGCGAGGCCGTGCAGCGGGTGTTTCCCGACGGGGTGTGGCTGGTCGAATTGGCGCCCGTCAGCGATCCGAACCTGGTCACGGCGACCGTGGCACGCGAGCTGGGCCTGCGCGACGACACCAGCGCGCCGCTGGCCGTCCTCACCGATTTCCTGGCAGAGCGTGACCTGCTGCTGATCCTCGACAACTGCGAGCACGTGATCGACGCGTGTGCGGCGCTCGCGGACCGGATCATCCCGGCGACGACCGGTCTGCGGATCCTCGCGACCAGCCGCGAACCACTCGGCGTGCCGGGCGAACAGGTCCTGCCGGTCGCGCCGCTGTCGGTGCCGGATCCGGCCTCCGGCGACCTCGACAGCCCCG
The DNA here is from genome assembly GCF_042728775.1 of Nocardia sp. NPDC060259. NCBI lineage: Bacteria > Bacillati > Actinomycetota > Actinomycetes > Mycobacteriales > Nocardiaceae > Nocardia > Nocardia sp. NPDC060259. The sequence goes on along the minus strand of NZ_JBHXAY010000018.1, from coordinate 21,650 downwards.
CGGCCCGGCTGCTCGTCGACCGCGCGACCGCCGCGGACCCGGCCTTCCGCAGGACCCCGGCCAACGCGGCGACCCTGGCCGCGATCTGCCGTCGGCTCGACGGCATTCCGCTCGCGCTGGAATTGGCGGCCCTGCGGATGCGGATGTTCACCCCCGACCAGGTCCTCACCCGCCTCGACGACGCGATGGGCCTGCTCACCACCGGTCTGCGCACCGCGCCGCATCGTCAGCAGACCTTGGCCTCGGCGATCCGCTGGAGCTATGACCTGTGCACGCCCGACGAGCAGCGGCTCTGGGAGCAACTGTCGGTCTTCGCGGGCGGCTTCGACCTCGACGCCGCGGAAGCGGTCTGCCTGGTCGGTTCGCCGCCCGCGCTGCTGGCCGCGCTGACGGGGTTGGTGGAGAAGTCGGTGCTGGCCTACGGACCCGGCGCCGACGGCGCGGGACGGTATTCGATGCTCGAGCCGTTGCGTCAGTTCGCCCGCGACCTGTTGCGAGCGCGCGGCGCCGAACACGCGGTTCGCGTCGGCCATCGTGAGTACTACTACCAGCTCGCACGGCGCTCGCGCACCGACTACTGGAGTGCCACCGACGTCGACTGGTTCCGCGATGTCGCCCGCGAGCACGCCAATCTCCGTGCGGCACTGCAATTCTCGCTCGGCGATCCAGCCGGCGCCCGGCGCGCGCTGGAGATCGCGACCGAGCTGTGGCCGTTCTGGGAGCACTGCCACTTTCTGCTGGAGGGCTATCGCTGGTTGTCCGAGGCACTGGCGAAAGACACCGAGCGCAGCGTCGACCGGGCCAGGGCGCTGGCGGCGAGCTCGGTGATCGCGGCCATGCTGTCCGACACCGCGACGGCGGCGGATTTCGTCCGAGCCAGTGCGGAGATCGCCGCCGAATCCGGGTCGGCGCAGGTGCTGGTCGAAGCCGAGATGGCGCGGGCGGTCCTGGCCTTCGGGGCGGGTGATCTGCGCGCCGCACTGGACATCGCCGTGGCGTCGTCGGTGAGCGCGAGCGAGTGTGCCCACCCCCGGGTGGAGATGGAGAGCCTGGCGTTCGCCGCCGTCTGCGCGCTGGCCCTCGACGACCCGGTCGCCGGCGCCATGGCCGAACGCCTGCTGGCACTGACCACCGAGCACGGCTCTCACCTGCTCGGTGGCCTCGCGTACTGGGCGGTCGGCACCCAGCGGTGGCGCGACGGTGATCAGGAGGGCGCGGTCGCGGCGCTGCGACGGTCGATCGAACTGTTCCGGCTGTTCGACCGGTGCGCCTGGCTCGCCACCAGTGTGGACGGCCTGGCCTGGGCGGCGGCCGCCGACGGCGACCTGGTCCGCGCCGCCCGCCTGATGGGGGCGGCTTCGACTGTCCGCCAAGGCAGTTCGCAACGACTGGCACACGCGATGACCCAGCTCATCGGTCAGCGGGTCCGTGCACGCGTCGAGGCCGCGCTGGGGGAGCGGGAGTTCGGTGCCTGTTTCGACGCGGGCGCCTCGATGACGCTCGACGACGCCGTCGACTACGCGATGGACAGTTCGCCGCCCCCGGCCGCCGCCGTCGAACCGGTCGGGCCGGACGTGCTGACCCGCCGGGAACGCGATGTCGCCCGCCTGATCGCCCTCGGCTACGGCAACCGCCGGATCGGGCAGGAATTGGTGATCTCGATCCGCACCGCCGAGAGCCACGTCGACCACATCCTCACCAAACTCGGCTTCACCTCCCGCACCCAGATCGCCGCCTGGGTCAATCGGAACACCCTCTGACGCTGCCACTTCCGTGCGGAAACGGGGTGGGCGATCCCGGTGGCCGGAGCAGGCTCGCCGCTGAGTGGGACCGCATCCGTGCGTGGCGCGGCCGGGTGACGAGGATGGCGGTATGGCGTCGGCCCGGTGCACACAGGACCGGACAAGATCCGTAGTCGCCGGGTGATCTCCGTAGTTTCCTGGATTCCCGCACGCGCTCGGGACGGCACTGTGAGGAGGGACACAGCAGTGCGAAGTAGATGAGGTGAGCCATGACGGTCGACGTGCTCGTCCAGGCCGGGTCCGCGCAACGCAACGATCCACCGCCGGTATCGATGATCGAGCGGATGACGCTGATCCTGGACGCGTTCGACGGGGCGAGTCCGGTCCGCACCTTGATCGATGTCGCCGAACGCACCGGGCTGCCGCGCTCGAGCGTGCACCGCATCATCGATCAGATGGTCCGGCTGCGCTGGCTCGCGCACGTACCCGGTGGCTACCGACTCGGGACGCGCGCACTCGAACTCGGCGGGCTCGCCGTCGAGCACAACGAGATCCGGGACGCGGTGAGCCCGCTGCTGCACGAGGTGTGTCAGCGGACCGGCATGGTCGGGCACCTCGGCGTGCTCGACGGCCCCGAAGTGCTGTATCTGGACAAGGCGGTCGGCCGCTCCTGCGACAGCATCCCCACCCGCCTCGGCGGCCGGATGCCCGCACACTGCACCGCTGTCGGTAAAGCGTTGCTCGCCACCCTGGAACCGAGCATCGTCGAGCTGGCTTTCCGGGAGCGGCTGCCGCGGCTGACGCCGCGCACGATCAGCAACCGGGCCGAACTGCATCGCGAACTGGGCCGTGTCCGCAGTCATCAGGGGGTCGCCGTCGATCGCGAGGAGTCGGTCGCCGGCGTCGTGTGCGTCGCGGTGCCGATCCGGGGCCGCGCGCCCGGTGCGGTCGCCGCGCTGTCGCTGTCGGGCAGGCTCGGCGGTGCGCGCGCACCCGGCACGAGCAGTCTGGCCCGGATCCTCGTAGAAGTCGCCGACGAAGCAGCGAGGGCGGTCTTTCCCCGGTATGCGCGATGGCGGTAGCGCGGGTTCAGTGGGGGAGCGGGAGCAGTTCCACCAGGGTGCCGCGGCCGGTGCCGGGCGGGAGCACGGCCAGTGCCTGGCAGCCGATGAGGCCGGCCAGGTGGGGCGTGTGCGCGGGACCGGTGCTGCGCCAGACGCCGCCGGTCTGCTGCTGCACCGGCACGATCCGCGTCGCCTCACCGTTCGCCACACCGGCGTCCGACAACCTGCCCCACATCGTCGGGCCGGGCGTACGCAGGGTGAGCGCGTCGATGACGGCGGGGCCGATGGCCAGCAGGGCCGCGACCGCGGCGAACGGATTGCCGGGCAGGCCGAGCAGGACGCGGCCGTCGGGCAGCTGCGCCACCAGTGTGGAACCGCCAGGACGGATCGCCACCCGTTCGACGACGATGCGCGCGCCCAGATCGGCCAGCAGCGTGCGCAGGTGGTCGGCGGCGCCGCGGCCGGTCGCTCCGACCATCACCACCAGGTCGGCATGGGATTTCAGCGTCAGCCAGGAGCGCAGCAGGTCGTGGCCGTCGGCGAGGTGCCACAGTCCGGTGCTCTCGATATCGCAGCAGCGCAGGAACTCCGGTAGCACCGGTCCCAGCGAGTCTCTGGTCTCCCCTGGCCCGAGCGGGCCGACCGCGCGGATCTCGTCACCGGTCATCACCACATCGGCCCGCAACGGCCCGCGCACGGTGACCGTCTCGGCCTCGGCGCTCAACGCTGTCGAGGCCAGCGCGGCCGACACCCGGGTGCCCGCGCCCGCCAGCTCGACACCGGTGTCCCAGTGCTCGCCCTGCCGCCGGGTGTCGTCGCGCACCGGCGCGCCCTGCGCCCGCATCACCACCGGCTTGCCCGATACCGTCGTCGTCACCACGTGCTCGTCACGCAGGGTGGCGGTGGTCCCCAGTGGCGTGGCCGCGCCGGTGGCGATCCGCACCGCCTCACCGGGCGCCAGCACCACCGAACAGCTCCGTCCGGCGTACCTGACCTGCTGATGCAGACGCCACCACGGACCAGGACCCGACACGGCGTAACCGTCCATCGCCGCGCTGTCCACCCGGGGGAGCGGAGAGCCGGTGGTCAGGGCGACGGCCAGCGTGGCGCCGACCGCATCGGCCACCGGTAGTTCCCGCACGCCGATCGGCAGCAGGTGTTCGGCAATCTGCGCGCGCACCCTGGCCAGCCCGCATTCCACGGCCGGAACAACCACACCCGCTCGTGCGCTCACCACCACGTCCAGCCTCCGACCACAGTTCACCGACAATCCTGCACATCGTCCGCACGGGCCATTGCCTGCGATTTTCTGTGCAGTTGCCCCACGGTGACGTTGTGCTCACCAGGCCCGATCGGATCTGGTGCGCATTCGGACACATCGCCGTCTCGGCGGTCATCGGAGGCGGGCACCCGGTGAGCCTGGGCCGATTCCCGACTGGTCGTCGTCGGACGGGGCGAGAAGGCACGGTTCAGGGGCGGACGCCCCTGGCGTCGAGAAGCATGCCGAGGTAGCCGAGTTCCTGGCTCTGGGACTGGGCCATGGCGCGCGCGGCCTGCTTCACCGGTCCCGAGGTGAGCAGCGCGTCGGCGGCGCGGGCCATGGTGACACCACCCGAGTGGTGGCGGTACATCAATTGCAGGAACAGGGTTTCGGCCTCGGCGCCCCGCGCGGCGGACAGGGCGTCGAGATCGGCGGTGGCCGCCATCCCCGGCATCGTTGAGGCCGAATCATGGTGGTGCCCAGCCGATGCCGCCATCCACGTCATCGGTTGCGCGGCGGTCGGTGCGGCGCGGGCCAGCTGGGTCCAGCCGAGGAGCGTCCCGATCTCCACCCGCTGGGTGTCGGCGATCTGGTCGGCCAGCCTGCGCACGGTCGGATCGGCAGCGGGGTCGAGGCGTTCGGTGAGGATCAGCGCCTGCTGGTGGTGTGCGGTCATGTCCTGGGCGAAGCCGAGCTCGACAGCGGTGAGTACCGGTGCGGGCGTGGTGGTTTCGGGAATCAGCAGCGGACGCAGTGCCGCGCCGAGCACCAGCAGGAACGTGGCGGCGGCACACAGCGCGGCCACCCGGATGACACGGCTCATCCTCACGACCCGACCGTGGATTGCTGATCCGCGGGCGGCGTATACACCTCGTTGTCGAGCTGTAGCACCATGAACCCGTTGTCGGAACAGGCGACGTAGAGCTGATCGCCACGCCACTCCGGCGGCGAGAAACACCAGTCGCTCGACATGTCACCGAACGCGATATCACCTGCGCGGGAAGTCAATACCTGCGCGGGATCGAACAGCCCCTCCGCCATCGCCCGCAGCGCGGCGGGCGCGCTCATGAACGGAACGCCGATGATCGAGACCAGCGCGTGCGGTGAGTTCCAGATCTCCAGATTGCGCCCGGTCCGCGCCGGCGGATTGAAGTAGGCGATCTCGCGGATGGCGTCCGGATCGCGCACGTCGAACACCCGGATCCCGGAGGAGATCCAGCCGCACGCCAGCGCCGTCGGATTGTCGGGGCGATCGGCCGCGCAGTAGTGCGATTCGTAGGAGAACGCCGAACCACCCATCGACGACCCGACATTGGCATCGATATTGTCCGGCAGATTGATCTCCAGTTTGATCTTCGCGGCGATCCGCGGCGCGCTGTCGTCGGAGACATCGATGAGTTTCACACCGCCGGAACCACCTTCGTCGACTGTGAAGATGTGCGGCACGCCGTCGTAGGTGACCGGCACGCTGTGCTGGGTGGCCCACCCGTCGGTCCAGAACGTCCGGCCCAGGTGTGGCACCTGCGGATTCGGGTCGCGTCGCTGCACCGCGCCCACATCGAGCACGGTGAAACCGCCGAGCGCGGAGATGTAGAGCCGGTTCCCGTCCGGGCTCACGCCGAGCCCGTGCGCCTCGATCCCGGTCAGCCCCTGCCAGACGACACGCGGCTGCGCCGGATCGGTGAGGTCGACGGCACTGAGGAAGCCGGGCACCAGACCCGAAGCCCAGTACGTGCGGCCGTCGGGGGAGAAGCCGCCCTCATGGGTCGTGATCGGCAGCGGCATCAGCAGATTCGAGCCGGTGCCTGGGTTGAGCAGACGCGGATGCGCGCAATCGGAGATGTCGTACACCGAGAGATATCCCGCGCCGAGAGCGGCTGGGACACCCGTTCCTACGAGCAGTTTGCGAGTGGTGTTGACCTTCAACGTCTCCCAGGTTCCCGCCAGCATCGCGGGCTCGACGAGTGTCGCCGTCAGCCGGGGGTTCGCGGGATCGGACACATCGAGTACCTGGACGCCCTGGTGTTCGCTGAGCATATTGCCAGGAAAGAACGTGCCGACATAGGCGCAGTGCTCGAAACTCGTGGACGTGATGCCGGCACCGCGGCCCTGATAGTTGCCCACCATCGACACATTGCAGCGATAACCCTGCGTGCTGCGGCCACTGTCTCGGTCACCGGCGGGCACATCGCCCTGTAACCCGGTTTCCGGAAGCGATCCCGGCCCGCAGTCCGCCCGCGGGACGGCGGTCCGCCCGACGTCGAAGAATTCCTGCACCGCCCCGCTGAGCTCGGCGAACGGATCCGCCGCCGACCCTGCGGGCAACCCGATGCCGACCAGTGCGGTGACGGCCGCCAGTGCCGTGTACCGCAAGACCGCCCTACCCGAACGTCCGCGCATCCGTTGCCTCCCGACCATTACCAGCCCCACTGACCCAGACAGCCGTCCGTTGTTGTGGATGGTAAATCGAGTGGTGCGTCCGCGCGGGTGGTTTCGCCGAACCGGCCGCTCGTCCGGCGGGTCGAATCCCCCACCCCGATGACGGAACGCTGTACGGTTGCCTGAGTTACGGCAGGTGCAGCCGGCGGGACGGTTCCGCGACCGGAGAGGACTCGGATTCCATGTCGAACGATGTCGCAGGCGGGTCCGACGGTCCGGACGCGACCGGAAAGATGGTTGCGGGACGGTCGCCAGGAAGATACCGGCTGGACCGATTCGTCTTCAGCGCCACCGCGATCGGCGCACTGACCTTCGTCGCCTGGGGTGTTCTCGACGACGAGAGCCTCGCCTCGGCCGCCGGAACCGCGCAGAAGTGGGTCATCACCAACACCGGCTGGTTGTTCGTCCTGGTGGCGACGGCGTTCGTCGTCTATGTGATCTGGCTGGCGGTCAGTAGATACGGGCGGATCCCGCTCGGCGCCGACGACGAGAAGCCCGAATTCCGCACCGTCTCCTGGATCGCGATGATGTTCAGCGCGGGCATGGGTATCGGGCTGATGTTCTGGGGCGTCGCGGAACCGTTGTCGCACTACGTGAGTCCGCCACCGCACACCGCCGAGCCCGGCACGCCAGCCGCCGCCGAGGTCGCGATGGCGACCACGCTGTTCCACTGGACCCTGCACCCGTGGGCGATCTACGCCGTCGCCGGTCTGGCCATCGCGTACGGCACCTTCCGGAAAGGCCGCTCGCAGTTGATCTCCGCGGTGTTCCAGCCGCTGCTCGGCCGGCACGCCGAGGGCATCGGCGGCCGCGCCATCGACATGATGGCGATCTTCGCGACGCTGTTCGGTTCGGCTGCCTCCCTCGGCCTCGGCGCCTTGCAGATCGGCGCGGGCATGGAGTTCAACGGCTGGATCGACGGCATCGGCAAGATCGGCCTGGTGGCCATCATCTCGGGTTTGACGGTCGCCTTCGTGCTGTCGGCGGTGTCCGGGGTGGAGCGCGGTATCCAGTGGTTGTCGAACATCAATATGGTGCTGGCGCTGGCGATCGCGGCGTTCGTCTTCGTCGCCGGGCCGACCCTGTTCGTGCTCAATATGGTCCCGACCTCGATCGGTGACTATGTGGAGTTGCTGCCGACGATGGCTTCCCGCACCGGCGCCGGTGACGAGGTGATGCAGGGGTGGCTGTCGAGCTGGACGATCTTCTACTGGGCCTGGTGGATCTCGTGGACGCCGTTCGTCGGCATGTTCATCGCCCGGATCAGCCGCGGCCGCACCATCCGCCAGTTCGTCACCGGCGTGCTGCTCGTGCCCAGCGCGGTGAGCCTGCTGTGGTTCGCGGTCTTCGGCGGGGCAGGCATCGCCGAGCAGGCCGCAGACGGCGCGCTCACCGAGGCCGACGGCTCCGTCGACTCGAACTTCGCCCTGTTCCACCTGCTCGACCAGTACCCGATCACCTCGGTCACCACGGTGCTGGTGATGATCCTGGTCGGCATCTTCTTCGTCTCCGGCGCCGACGCGGCCTCCATCGTGATGGGCACCCTCTCCGAACGCGGCAGCATCGAACCGTCCCGCCTGATCGTCATCTTCTGGGGCGCGGCCACCGGCGCGGTCGCCGCGATCATGCTGGTGATCGCCGACTCCGACGATCTCGGTGGCGCGCTGACCGGCCTGCAGGCACTGACGACGGTGGTATCGCTGCCGTTCCTGGTGGTGATGGCGGCCATGTGCGTCTCGCTGTACAAGGATCTGCGCGAGGACCCGCTCATCCTGCGCGCCGACCGCGGCATCGAGCTGGTCGAGGTCGCCGTCGACAAGGGCACCGAACTCCACGAAGGCGATTTCGCGCTGGTCACCGAACCCACCGACGACGAGGTCGAGCAACAGCCCGACCGCGGCTAGCCCGCTGCCTCGACCTGCTCCAGCACTGTCGAGAGGTCGGCACAGGCCTGCCGCAGACGACCCCGCAGCGTGTCGGCCGACTCGGCGATCGCGGCCTGCGCTCGCACGTAATCGGCTCGCCCGCTGGGCGTTTCGATGCGGACCGGCGCATAACCCAACTCGCGCAGATCATACGGACTGGCCCGCATGTCGAGTTCGCGTGCGGTGCAGGCGAGTTCGAAGCAATCGAGCAGCAGATCCGAGGAGATCAGCGGCGCGAGCTTGAATCCCCACTTGTAGAGATCCATATTCGCGTGTAGACAGCCCGGCTGTTCCCGCAGCACCTGATCGGCCCGGGTCAGCGGTTCGGCATTCCGTCCGACCGCATCGGGAGTGAAGAAGCGAAACGCGTCGAAGTGCGTGCAACGCAACGACATCGACTCGACCACCGCATCGGTCCCCGCATGCCCGAGCCGCAACGGCACCTGCTGATGCCGGACGTCATCGGTCCGATAGACCATCGCCCACTCGTGCAGCCCGAAACACGACAACTGCGCCGGGCGCCGCGCCGTCGCGCCCAGCAGCCTGCCCACGAACTCGACGGTGTCCCGCCGCTTCACCAGATAAGCCGGATCGGCGGTGAACACCTCGCCCTCTACCTGGTGATAACCGCGCGCACCGTCGTAGTCCCGCGCATCGTCCAACCCGACACCGAACCCGGGATGCCAGCGCCGCAACTGCGACGGCTTGTTGCCGTAGTAGGTGAACAGAAAATCGATCACCGGATGCGTGGTACCCGCCGCCCGCCGCTCCAGATATGGCCCGACCAGCCGATCGAGCCGCTCCCGATGCGCCAGCGCACGCGCCTGCCACTCGACCGCAGGCAATACCCGCAGGTCGAGAGCATGGTCCAGGTCGTAGTACGCGCTCACCAGGCCATTCTCCCGCACCGGTCTGCGCGGACGGATTCAGGCCCGGACAGTTGCTTTCGTGCATCGGCCACACCGCACACTATTTCGCGCCGGTCGGGCCGGAGGTAGATTCAATGTGCGGCGGAGGCCGAGTTGCTCGTGTGGCCGTGCCGCAACGGTGCGAAATAGCCGTTGTGCGAGACACCGGGAGAGCATTCCGTGTGTCCATGAAATCACGTCCATACTCTTGCGAGGTGTAATTTCCGATGACACCGGATGAACTCATGGAAGAGGCCTGCAGACTGGCAATAGAGTCGGTCGACAATGATTGGGGTGGACCGTTCGGCGCCGTCATCGCGAAGGACGGAGTGATTGTCGCGCGGGGACAGAATCGGGTGCTGCTCACCGGCGATGCCACTGCGCACGCCGAAATCGAATGCATCCGCAAGGCGACTCAAGTAGTCAATGGTGAGGCACCGAGTATTGCCAAAGAACACCAGAACGAGTCGACGCTCGAATTGGTCCCGCGGCCTGCGGGATCCGCCGACAAGCTACCGGAGCGGGCGAAAATGTTGATGGGGATGGAGATCTTCATCAGCGGCGCCCCCTGTCCCATGTGCATGAGCGCGATCTATTGGGCGCGTCTGGACGCCGTGCATTTCGCGAGCGATTTGGCGGACACCAGCGAAATCGGCTTCGACGACGCGTTTCAATACGAGGACTTCACGAGGCCGCTGTCCGAGCGGCGGGTGAAAATCGAACAGTTCCGCAGGGATCTGGGCGCCGAAGCGTACAAGACCTGGGCCGAAAAACCCGATCAGCACCCGTACTGACATGTCGGCCGCGAAAGCGGGATCGCCGCGGCCTGCCCCGGCGACGGTGGTCATCACCCAACAGCTTCGCCCCGGCCGCGAGGCCGAGTTCCGGCGGTGGCAGACGGCGGTGAACGATGCCGCGGCGGAATTCCCCGGGTTCCTCGGCGCCGACGTCACTCCACCGGGCGACGCGCAGTCCGAGTGGTCGGTCGTGTACCGGTTCGACGACATCGTCAACCTGAAGCGCTGGCTCGGCAGCGAGACGCGGGCCGAGCTGCTCGCGAGCGGAACCGGGTTCTTCGAACGGCCGTCGACGCAGCATGTGCTGGTCGACGAGCCGGACGACGCGGGAGTGACCGTCGTCGTTTCGCATCCGGTGCCGGCCGGCCGGGAATCGGAGTTCATCGCCTGGCAGGACCGCGTGACCGAGGTCGAGCGGACATTTCGAGGCTTTCGCGGATCCGAACTGCACCGGCCGATTCCCGGTGTTCAGAACGAGTGGACGATCATCTATTCGTTCGCGTCGGCCGGGGATCTCAACCGATGGCTCGAATCGCCCCAGCGCAAGGCGCTGCTCGCGGAAGCCCCGGACTTCAGGGATTTCGAGGTGCACCGCATCGCCAACCCCTACGGGTCGTGGTTTCCGCCGAGCAAGACCGGCGAGGACGACGGTCCCGCGTCGTGGAAGACGGCGCTGTCGGTCCTGGTGGGCCTGTACCCGACGGTGGTGATCCTCACCCTGATCATCACCGAGATCTGGCCGGGCGGGCAGCTGTGGATCAGCTTGCTGATCGGGAACATCCTGTCGGTCAGCCTGCTGACCTGGGTGGTGATGCCGGTCGTCACCCGCGCGCTGGGATTCTGGATGCAACCGGGCCGCGATCCCCGCACCGACATGATCGGCCTCGCCTGCTCGGTGGGGTTCCTGACGCTCGCCGCGGTGTTCTTCTACCTGGTGACGCGGGTGTTCTGGACGCTACCGTGACCGTCAGCCGCGATCAGGGCGTATCCAGCACGCTCGCCGGAACCCCGTAGGGGAGGAACCGCACCCGACGCCGATCGTCGGTGTTGTCGCGATGCGCGCGCAAGGCCTCGAGCTCGTTCGGAAAGACCTGATCGACCCTGGCCTGGCCGTCGTCATCGAGGGTGTAGATCGCCCACACCCCGCTACCGGTCTCCCCGGCCGTCGGCGGCTCGGCTTCCGGGGGACGTTGCGGTTGGACAAGCTGCCCGAGCAGCGATGTCAGCGAACCGACACCGACCTGATCGACCCGATCCAGGTATCCACCGGCCTTCCCGACGAGGTCGCGCAGCTCGTTTCCTGCCTCACGTAGTGCACGTTCGAAATCTTCCGGATCGATGCCGAAAGGCCCGTTGGTTGCCATCGCATGTCCTCCTGAGGACGAGGTGGGCGCTACGCCCTCAGTGTCCTCGCGAAACGACAGCTTCGCCACGACGAGTCCGGCTGAGCGCCGAAGGCTTGGTTGTCTGGTTCTCACCGGCGTTACCGGCAGTGTTCACTACTGTGAGGCCGCCTGATCTGACGGATCGTGGATGGCGGAATTCGGGGGGACGTGGGATGCGACCGGGTTGGACGAGGTTGATTGTTGACGCGGGCCAAGCGTGCGTCGGTGTGGTCGTAGGTCTTGCACTGGGTGTTCGGGTGTTGCCATTCGGCGATGGGATGTGGACGGGGTTGGGCGGCGCCCGAGTTGTGGGTGTCGGGTCGGTCGGCTACTGGTCGATGTGGCTGGCTATTCTCCTCATACCGATCGGTGTCGGTGGTGTGCTCGCGCGGTGGCGCATGACGCGGTGGTTCGGGCTCGGTGTGCTGGGATCTTTCGCTGTCACGGGTGTTCCGGCGGTGCTGTTGTCCATGCTGTTTCAACTCGTAGGGCTGCCGGTGCCGACGCCCACGTGAACCGCGCATGCGCCAGCGGTCAGAACCGATTGCCGGACGACGCGGCGGCACTGAAGACGCTGAGCTGGGGAGTCCGAACGGGTCATTCTGCGAAGGGCGTCTGTCCGGTGGTGCACGTAGTGTCCGGTTCGGGAATCTGCAGGTCGATGCGGGAACAACGAGCCGTAGACGATGCCCAAGTAGCTGGCGTAGGAGCTATCTTCGTAGGTCAGCTTCCCCGAGATCGCTGGCCGCCCAGTGGCACAGGACACGTCGGCGTCCCGTCACAAGAGCGCGGGTGCCGGCGTCTTGTGTGCGTTGATCACATCTACCCGGCAGGGAGAGCGAGACATGAACGCACACAAGAAGGTTGCACTGGTCACCGGTGCGAACAAGGGAATCGGCCGTGCGGCCGCCGAACAACTGGCAGCTCTGGGCATGACGGTGCTGGTCGGCGCTCGAGACTCGCGGCGCGGCGAGCAGGCGGCCGAGGAGCTGCGCGGGGCAGGCGGTGATGTGCACGCGCTGACACTGGACGTCACCGACCCGGCCACCGTCGCGGAGTCGGCGAAGGAGATCGACGAACGTTTCGGCAGGCTCGACATCCTGATCAACAACGCGGGCATCACCGGATCGGGTCAGGTCTCGCCCGACCAGGCGCACGATCAGATCCCCAGCACCGTCGAGTTGGACATGGTCAGGGCGGTGTTCGAGACCAATGTCTTCGGCGTGATCGCGGTGACCAATGCGCTGCTGCCGCTGCTGCGTCGCTCCCCGGCGGCGCGCATCGTCAACGTCAGCTCGCACGCCGCCTCGATGACCCTCCTCAGCGACCCGGACGGTCCCTTCGCCGGGTTGCTGCCGTCGGCGGCGTACACACCGTCCAAGTCCGCCCTCAGCGCGTTGACCGTGCAGTACGCCAACGAGCTCCGCAAGGACGGCATCCTCGTCAACGCCGTCGCGCCCGGGTACGTCGACACCGACAGCAACAACCACACCGGATTCCTGACGCCCGCGCAGGGCGCCGCGGTGCTCGTCCGCTGGGCCACGGTCGCCGAGGACGGACCGACCGGCGGATTCTTCGGTGACGACGGTCCGCTGCCCTGGTAGTCAGTCGCGCTCGACGAACGCAACTGCCCTGGGATTCAACCGATCCCAGGGCAGTTCGGGTGACAACCAAGATCGTCGGCACGCCATCGGCTGATTTCAGGATTCGCGGGCAGCGATCGCGGCTTGGATTCGGCGTAGGGTGCGCAGGCCCTTCTTCGCGGCCACGCTCACCATGCCGTCGAAGACTGTCGAGCCGCGGTCGTGCGCCATCAGCCGTTCCAGCGTCGGCACGGCACGATCGTCGCCGGTCGAACCGAGAGCGACTGCCGCCCAGTACCGTCGGTCCGGATCGTCGCCGTCGGCCGCCTCGCACAGCCTCGGGATGATGTCCGGGGTGAAGGTGGCCAGCGCGCTGGCGATATAGCCGATGCGGAAATAGCGGCGGTTCTCGAATTCGTCCCAGAGTGCGGCCAGGGCGGCGTCGCCGCCGATGCGGCCGAGGGCCTCGGCGGCACGTTCGCGCATTCCGGGGATCGGGTCGCGCAGCACGGGCGTGAGCGCCGGGACGGCCGATTCGTCGCCGAGGGTGCCCAGCGCGATCACCGCTTGCTCGCGGGCCATCTGTTGTGGGTGGTCGAGCAGAGCGAGCAAGCCGGGAACCGCGTCGCGGACGCCGAGCGCCGCGCAGCCCATCGCGGCCCAGGCCTGGCAGTTGTACCGGGTGTCGGCCAGCGACGCGAGCAGCGGCGCCTTCAGGGTGTCGTCGCCGAAGACCGCGGCCCGGTTCAGCGCCCGGCTGTACAGCGACCGGTGGTAGTCGGGATAGTCGCGGACGAGCGCGCACAGTGCTGCCTTGGCTGACGCGTCGCCTTCTTCAGCCCGCGCGAGCAGCAGCCGCAGATTTTCCTCGCGGGTCTCGAGGTCACCGTCTTTGAGGCGTCGCGCATCAGCTGGGTTCACCGCGCAACGGTACCTGTGGCTACCCGCTCGTCTCCGGCGGCCACGTTCGGAGCTGCGTCAGCGGCTCGAGACTCGTGCCACCGCTCTGATCGGAGCTCCGTCCGCTCCACTGAGCCGGAGCGGGAACAGGGAAACCTCGATCGACTCGCCTGCCGACTGGGCGGCCAGCAGCCGGTCGAGGTTGGTGAGGTTCTCGGCGATCACCGCGTGCGCGCCGCACAGGATCCGGTGCGCGGGCAGATCGAGACTCTCGGCTTCGGACGGGTCGATGCTGGGCGCATCGATGCCGATGGTCCGGATTCCCGCGTCCACCACCAGCTGTGCGGCGGCCGGGCTCAGGCACGGATGGGCGAGATAGTCGTCGGTACCCCAGCGGGAGGACCATCCGGTGGCGATCAGCACGACCGAACCGGGGGCGAGATCGATGTCGAACATCTCGACTCCGATCACACCTCGCGCCGGAACAGATCGCGCGTCCACGACCTGCGCGGACCCGGTGAAGCGTTCGAGGGGCAGCTCGTCGAGCGTCGGCAGACTGTCGTCGAGATGGGCGGGCGCGTCGACATGGGTCCCTGTTTGCGATCCGAGGTGAACACCGAGCACGTTCACCCCGTCGGTCGCGACGCGAAGTGCCGGTTCCAGCAGGACTTCCGGGTCGCCAGGGAACACCGGCATCCCGGTGTGGATCGGCAGGGTCAGGTCGATCAGGGTCATGTGGCGGGCTCGGGTGACGGCGGGGGCACCACGACCTCGCCACCGTCCGGCTCGTCGGCCTCGGGTCGTGGTGGTCCGGTGGCCGCGTCGATCTGTTCGCCGATATAGCGGATGACCACCGCGATCATCGCGACGACCGGCACCGCGAGGAACGCGCCGGTGATGCCGTAGAGCGAGCCGCCCGCGGTGACGGCGAGCAGCACGATGACGGCGTGCAGTTCCATGCTGCGGCTCTGCAGGACCGGTTGCAGCACATTGCCTTCCAGCTGCTGCACCGCGATGACGACGCCGAGCACGATCAGCGCGGTGGTGAACCCGTTGCCGACCAGCGCGACGAGGACGGCGAGCGCACCGGCGACGAAAGCGCCGACCATCGGGATGAATCCGCCGATGAAGGTGATCACCGTCAGCACCAGCGCCAGCGGAACATCGAGGATGAACAGTGCCGCGCCGATGCAGACCGCGTCGACCAGGCTGACGATCGCCTGGGTACGGATGAATCCGCCGAGGGTCGTCCAGACCCGTTCCAGGACGGCTTCGACGTGGCGGCCGCTGCGGCTGCCGAACACCGTGTGCATCCAGGGCAGCAGGCGAACGCCGTCCTTGAGGAAGAAGAAGACCAGCACCACCACCAGGAAAATGGTGATCAGGACCGATGTCGCGGTACTCACGCCGGTGAAGACGCCGCTGGCGATCTGCGCGCCGCTGGACTGCAGCCGCCCGACGATCGCCTCGACCGCGGAATCGAGTTGCTCGTCGCGGATGCGCAGCGGCGGTCCCTGGATCCAGTCGCGGACCTGGTTGACGCCTGCGGTGGCCTTGTCGGCGAGTTCGGGTGCCTGATCGGCCACCGAGGGCACGATCAGCGCGATGACCCCGGACAGAATCGCGAGGAATCCCACCAGGGAGATCGTCGCGGCCAGCGCGGGCGCCACCTTGTGCTGGGTCAGCCAGCGGGTCGGTGGCCACAGGATCGTGGCCACCACGATCGCCAGCGCGACGGGCAGGAGCACCACCCACAGCCGGGCGGTGATCGAACCGAGTACCCACGCTCCCGCCGCGATCGCGACGATGCACAGTGACCATTTGGCCACCCACAGGATCCCGCTTCCGATCACGTCCCCGCGATCACGCCACGACTTTCCGTTCGGTTGTGCCTCACTGGGTTCTTTCACCGGCCCGCTCACGCAGCCAGTCTGGCACGCCTGCCCGGAATGTCGCGCGACGTCGGCTAGTCACGTTCGGCACCCGCGGCGGCGATGCGCTCGACGCGGCGCGCGGTGGCGAGCAGTTCGTCGATGTAGCGCCGGCGCGCATCGGCGGTGACTTCGGCGCGGAGCGGGCCGATCTGGACTTCGAAGAGCGCGCGGCCGTCGGCGGCGAGGACGGGGGCGCTGAGGTATCCCAGCGACAGCGGCGCCGAGGAGTTCAGGTCGGCTTCGGTGTGGGCGCTGCCGGTGATGTCGCCGAGCAGACTCAGGACCCGCCCGCGAAGTTCGTCGGCGGCGGGTCGGCCGGAGAGCAGATCGACGACATCGGCGAGGACACGCAGCGCGGTGAGTGCGCCGGGGCGCAGGCTCCAGGCGCAGCAGCCGGTGGTGCGAATCGTCGCAAGGACCTCGCGGAACTCGGCGCGGCGTGCGGGATCACCGCGATCGAGCCAGCTGTTCTGGGTGGTGGCGGGGGCGTGGGCGATGAGGGTCGCGCCCGCGGGCGGGAGCAGCGGGATGCGGGTTCCGTTCTCGATACCGGCGGGGATGAGGCCGTGTCCACCGACGACCGTCACGAAGACGAGGTCGTCTCCGCTCAGCGCGGTGAGGGCGGCGCCGCATCCGACCTGGGTGGCCAGGTGCTCGAGTTCCGCACCGATTGCCGCACCGTCGGCGACCACCGCGGGCGCGAGGAGCCCGACCCGGGCGAGCCCGGGACCCAGCTGGTAGGTCAGGTCGGTGTGCCGCCGGACCCACCCGTGCCGGTCGAGGGTGGACAGGATGGCGCCCACCGTCGACCGGCTCAGTTCGAGCGATTGCGCGATCTCGGCCGCCGAGAGCGCGGTGCCGCGGGCCGCGAGCAGCTCGACCACGGCGACGACCCGGCTGGTCGGCGGTGAATCATCCTGGGGGCGAGACGAATCGGATCGCATGCGGCGCTCAGCGCGGTGCGATGCGGAACAGCCCGCTCATCGTGCCCTGATAGAGGGTGCGGTCGGGGGAGATGGTGCCGACCATCTGGAGCGTGTTGTGCAGCGCGGTGGCCCCGATCAGCTTCTCCGTCTCGATGCGCCCGGAGGCGGCATCGATCACGGTGTAGCGGAAGTTGTCGGTCAATCCGACACTGCCGGTGGGGATGACGGTGTGCCGGGTGACGGTGTAGATCTTGCCGTCGGCCACCGAGAGCCGTGGAACCGCCGCCGACAGCGCCTTGTTCGTCCACACCACCCGGCACCCGGCGCCGGTGAGGTCGACCCGCACCATGCCGCCGGTGAATTGCGCGCTCGCCGGTTCACTCGGTCCAGCGCCCTCCGGAACGGCGGGGTAGGGATATCCGTAGGTGCCTGCGACGAACAGGCTGTTGCCCGCACCGATCGGGGAGTTCTCGGTACCGTCGACCGTCGGCACCGAACAGATCTGGTTGCCGGTCTCGGTGTCGAAGACCAGCAGATTCTCCTTCGGCACCGCGTTGTCGGTGATCGCGAGATACTCGGTGCCGCTGCCGGGTCCGAAGAAGGTGGGGGTGGCGCCGGTACCCCAGGACAGCTGACCGGGTTTGCGTGCCGGGCCGCGATCGTAGGCCTGGCGCCACACCACCCGGGGGTTGCCGGAGCCGTCGACGTCGACCAGGTACAGCGCGTGCGTGGTGGCGACGGCGACGCCCTGCGGCGCGGTGGAAATACTGTTGGCGACCTTCTCGCCGGGGCCGAGCACGATCGAGCGGGCCACGCCGGTCGCCGGGTCGGCGAAGCCGGCCACGGCGTTGTCGGTCGCGAACCACACCCGGCCGTCGAAATCGGGCATGACCGAGCTGACGGCGTCGCAGTCGCCGCCGCCGCAGTGGCCGGTGACCGCCTGGGCGATGTCGGTGGCCGATTCGACGAAGACGGTCCAGTCGCCGCCGTCGCGGCGGTGACCGATGCGCAGCAGTTTTCCGCTGCCGTCGACGGTGACCATGCGGTCGCTGCTGTCGAGGTAGGCGTACACACCACCGAGGAGGCTGCCCTTGCTCAGATCGAGGGAGGCGAGCGGCTGACCGGTGGCGGGATCGAGCAGGAACACCTTCGGCGCGCGGTCGATGATCTTCGTGCACAGGGCCTGCGGCATACCGTCGGCACCCTGGAGAATGGTCGGGCAGGCCGCCGCGAGCTCGCGGAAGTCGCTGTCGACACGCCCCGTGCCTGGACCGGCGAACGGTGTGGCGTCGGAGGATTCGGCGTCACCGTGCATGGTCGCGGTGCCGGGTGGGCCGAGGTGGGGATTCGCGGGTGGTAGCGGACCGAAGCCTGCCGTTGCGGTGCCGGTGCTGACGATCAGCAACGCTGTCATGCTGAGTGCGGCGGTCGCGGCGGCGCGACCCATTCTCTCGAACACAGGCGACTCCCTGGGGTGTGATGCCGGCGTGCCACCCAACCTGGGAACTCCACCTGGCCACGAATATTCGAAAGTCAACCTTCGAATATTCGTATGGCAGTACAGGCTAGGAGGTCGTCACTACCTTGGCAAGACCCTGTGGTCTGGATGCAGGTCTCGCTACTCGGACGCATCCCGCAACAGTTGGCGGGAGATGGCGTACTTGTGCACTTCGGTCGGCCCGTCGTAGAGCCTGAACGCTCGCATGTCGGTGAAGATCGCCGCGACCGGTGTCTCGTCACTGATCCCGATGCCGCCGAGGACCTGCACGCATCGGTCGGCCACCTTGAACAGCTCCTCGGAGACCATCGCCTTGACCATCGATGACTCGTGTCGCGCCTTGCCGCCCTTGTCCAGGTGCCAGCACGCCCACCAGATCATCAGCCGGCATTGCTGCAGCGCGATCTCGTTCTCGGCCAGCAGGAAGCCGACGCCCTGATGCCTGCCGATCGGTTTGCCGAACGACGTCCGGGTTTTCGCGTGCTCGATGGCGATCGACTGGGCACGGGATGCGGCGCCGAGCCAGCGCATGCAGTGCGTGAGGCGAGCCGGCGCCAGTCGCAGCTGCGCGTAGCGGAATGCCTGTCCGACCGAGCCGAGGACGGACGATTCCGGCAGGGTCAGGTCTTCGAACCGGACGACGCAGTGTCCTTCGACGTAGTTGCGGTCCATCGTGTTCATGACCCGTTCGATGACGATGCCGGGTGTGTTCCCGTGACATAGGAACAGCGTCGCGCCTTCGCCGGGAACATCGGCCATGATGATCCACGTGTCGGCGCCGACGGCGCCGGTGATCAGCCACTTGCGTCCGTTGATCACGAAGGTGCCGCCGTCGCGGACCGCGGTCGTCGACAACTGGCTGGGATCGGAACCCGCACCGTCGGGCTCGGTCATGGCGAACACCGAACGCGCGGTGCCCGCTACGACAGGCTCCAGGTACTCGGCGGCTTGATCGGCGTCGGCGACCTTCGACAGCAGGAACATGTTGCCCTCGTCCGGCGCGGCGCAATTCATGGCGACCGGACCCAGCGTCGACCAACCGGCGGCTTCGAAGATCACTGCCTGCTCGAGGTGCGACATGCCCTCGGGACGCTGCTGGACAGACAGCAGGCCTGCCGCTTTCGCCTTCGCTATCAGCTCGCGGCGAAGCTCGTCGGTCGGGCCGTGCGCAGTGACGCGGGAGTCCTTCTCGTACGGCACGATTTCCGTGTCGACGAACTCTCGTACCCGGTCACGCAGTTCGGCGACGTCGGCGGGGATCTCGAAGTCGATCATCACTCTCCACTCATCAGGGTTTGCGCGCGTTCGAACAGGCGCAATGTCGTGTGGTGTAGTCGCTCACCGATACTCATCGGCGCGATGCCCGCGAGCGCCCGCGCGTAGCTCCCCTCGAGCACATCACGTTGGCCGCGTGATAATCACCGTGCATCACACCCGGGGAGAACGAGATGGGGCGGTGTTCGTCGAGCCATCGCGCGACATCGGTCGTCGGTTCGACCGGCAGCAACGGCCCCGATCCGAGACGGTGGGCATCCATCCAGGTCGCCAGCGCTGTCAGATCTGCTTGTGCGAGAACGGCATCGGTTTCGATCTCGTCTGTCTCGGACATGCTCTCCTCGAACTGGGGTCAGGCCACTGGGCGCGGAGCGGTCCTCGTGGCGCGCGGTGCGGCGCCGCCGGTGGAACGACTCCGAACGGGGTCGCGCTGTTCCCACCCGTCAAGCGATAGGCGAGAATGAGCGTTAACATAGCGTCACTGTTGACGGTATGTCAACGCCTCATTGGGGCAATTATGCTCGGCGTCTGCTCCGCTTTCGGGCGCTGCCGTGACTGCGGGGTGGCGGATCGAACTTTTACTTCTGTGGTGAATGTGGTGTGGGTTGTTCGCCACACGTAGGCGGCGCCGGATCGCCTCGGTGGGGATGGTGGAACCGGCAGACCTGGGTCAGGCGGATCTGTTCACCACGGCGAGGGCCAGCTCGGTGCAGAGGGTGGCGACTTCGGTGGTCGACTGGCAGGGATCGCGCAGCCAGGTATCGACGAGCTGGTTGACCCCGCCGACGACGAAAAGCGCTTCCCTGCGCCGGATCTCCGGATTCGCGGGAGCGTCGAGGAACTCCGCGCTGTACTGCACCACGAGATCGGTGACGATGCCGACGGCGCGGGCGCGGAGTTCCTCGAGTCCGGCGACGCCATGCGCGTCGCTGGTGAGGATGCGGTGCACGCTCGGGTCGTCGGCGATCGCGTCGAGGTAGGTCGTCAGTGCTCGTAGCAGCTTGCGTCTGAGCCCGCCCGCCTCGGCCTGGCTGGCCTCGACCATGGTCGTGAACAGCTCCTCGTGTGCCCGCTCGGCGACAGCGAGGATCAGCGCGTCCCTGGTGGCGAAGTGCTCGTAGAAGTAACGCGGCGTCAACCCCGACGCGGCGCAGACGCGGCGCACGGTGACTTCGGTCAGGCCTGCCTCGCCCCAGATCTGCCGACCCGCGGCGAGGAGCTTGTCGCGGCGTTCGTCGCGTCGATTCGCCGCGCTGATTCCCCGGTAGGACCGGACCACCTCTGCGCGCGCCATTGACAGGACTTTAGCAGCCGACCTACTTTGGACATCAGTTGTTATCCAGTTTGCGTCGCTCAACGAGGAGTGTCGATGGCCACCGTTCCCACCCGTCATCCCGATCGGCCCCACCGCACCCCGGCAGTCGTCGGCGGCTTCGCGGCGATGCTGGGAATCGGGGGCCCCGACCCGGCGCAATGGCAGCGGCTCGGCGAGGGCCTGCTCGTCGGCGACGACCCGATGGACCGGCTGGTCGACTGGATGGTCACCACCGGCACGAAGCAGATGCGCCCGCTGTTCGATCGAGCGCTCACCCACGGCATCGCCGAGGTCCCGGAGGCGCCCGCACCGCTGCGTGAGTTCTTCGCCGCGGTCGAGACCGTTCCGGCCTGGGTCGATCACGACACACTCGTGCGCGGGGCCAAGGTCATGCTCACCGGCGGGTCCGACGGCATGTACATCGCGCGCGATGTCGCCATGCTCGGCGGCTACCAGTTCTCCGGCTTCAACAAGACGCTGTTGCGCACGGGGGCGCTGGAAAAGGGCTCCAATCAGCGATGGGCCGAGACGATGCAGTGGGCGATGGATGTCCTGTCCGAGGAAGGATTGTCGCCGCTGGGCCTGGGGTACCAGTCCACGATCCGGGTGCGGCTCATCCACGCGTTCGTCCGCAGGCACGTGGCCGCCATGCCGGACTGGCAGGCCGACGACTGGGGCCTGCCCATCAACCAGACGGA